>PGEI01000029.1 GCA_002894305.1 Comamonadaceae bacterium CD01 | reverse complement strand
AAGAATCACCAGTCAGATCAACGGCTTGTGAGTTGTTCAGGGCGGACTCGATAGAATGTGCGACTTCGCTGGGGGTGCCGGCCTGTGCACGATGCAGGCCGGCTGAGACAGTCCCTTTGAACCTGATTGAGATCATCCTCGCGCAGGGAAGCACGCCGCACCACCGCCCTCCTCCCCCGGCCTGTCCGCTGCGATGGCTCCCGCCTGCTTCGTACTGCGCGCGACCACGCCGGAGCAGCACCGATGGGCAGCACACCTGACACTATTTCCCGCAACGAAGCCCTCGCCCCGCTGGACCACGGCGCGCGCGTGTTCGCGCTGCGCGACCATGCGGCGCTGTGGTTCAGCCTGGGCGTGGGGCTGCTGGTCATGCAGGTAGGCGCCTACCTGGTGCCGGCGCTGGGCCTGCGCCAGGCGCTGCTGGCCATCATTGCCGGATCGCTGATCGGCGCCGGCCTGCTGGGCTGGGTGGCGCGCATCGGCTGCGACAGCGCGCTGTCCAGCGCCGCGCTGATGCACGCGGTCTACGGGCGCAGCTTTGCACGCCTGCCGGTGCTGCTCAACATCGTGCAGCTGCTTGGCTGGGGCGCATTCGAGCTGGTCGTGATGCGCGACGCCACGGTCGCCATTGGCCGCCAGTCGGGCGCGATGGCCGCCAACCATTGGCCGCTGCTGGCCACCCTGGGTTGGGGTGCCGTCGTGCTGCTGCTCATCAGCGGCTCGATGGTGCAGCTGGTGCGCCGCCTGATCGCGCGCGTCGCGCTACCGCTGGTCGTGCTCTCGCTGCTGTGGCTGAGCTGGCAGTTCCTGGCGCTGGCGCAGGCCCAGGGCCTGGCGCAGCTGTGGGCCCGCCCTGGCGCGGGCGGCATGGGCGTTCTGCCAGCGCTGGATCTGGTGATCGCCATGCCCATCTCCTGGCTGCCGCTCGTGGCCGACTACGCGCGCCACGGCCGCTCGGGCCGCGCCGCGCAGCAGGGCACCTGGCTGGGCTTTGCCATTGCAAACACCTGGTGCTACGGCCTGGGCGTGCTGGTGGCCAGCGTCATGCCCAGCGAAAACCTTGTCACCGCGCTGCTGCTGGCGCAGGGCGGGCTGCTCGCGCTGGCGCTGATCCTGGTCGACGAGATCGACAACGCCTATGGCGACGCCTATTCGGGCTCGGTATCCGCGCACAGCCTGCTGCCCGCCTGGAGCGTGCGCCGCTGGGGCGTGCTGATGACGCTGGCATGCACCGCCTGCGCGCTGATGCTGCCGATGCACAGCCTTGAGCCGTTCTTGCTGCTGCTCAGCTCGGTGTTCGTACCGCTGTTTGGTGTGATCCTGGGGCGGCTTGCGTTTGGCGCGCCCACGGCCTTGCTGCTACAACAGGCCCGCGCGGTGCACTGGCAGCCCACGCTGCTGTGGCTGGCGGGCATTGTCTGCTACCACCTGCTGGCGCGGCTGGCGCCCGGCTGGGGCGCGGCGCTGCCGACACTGGCTCTGTGCTTTGCGCTGTCCTGGGCCACCCGCGGGCGGACACGGGCCTGAGCAGCGCCCGGAGGATCGGGATGCAGCAGTCACCGCGCCCGGCGGACAATCACCGGCTTGCCCCTTCAGCCTGATGACTCAAGCAGCGCATCAATGAAGGGAAGAGCACACAAGCGGTTCATCAAGGCTTGACGACCAGGTCGTTGCGCACCGACGTGACACCCTTGACGGAACGAGCCAATTCACCCGCACGGGCCTTTTCTTGAACCGACTTGGCAAAACCAGACAGTTGAACCACACCGCCATCAATTGTCTTGACGTTGATGTTGGCGGCGGAGGTGGCCGGATCATTGGCCAGCTTTGCCTTCACCTCGGTGGTTACCACGGATCCATCCACATATTCGCCAACAGTCTCCTGCTGGCGCGCAACGCTGCAACCCGCCACCATTGCAGCGGCAGAACACGCCACCACGGCGGCGGCCAGAATACGTGAAACAGTCATTTCATTCTCCTTCCATACAAAATTCAGTTTTATTTAAAATTTTTCGCATCTTCTCAAGGCCGTTTTCTGCCAAAAAAGAATGATGCGACAAACAACACCAGAAAAACCACGAAAAGAATTTTCGCGATCTCCGCAGCCAACCCCGCAATGCCAAAAAAACCGAAGAAACCGGCAATCAAGGCAATAATCAAAAATACAACCGCATAGTGCAGCATGGCATCTCCAATCTCATTGAAACAGAGCGCAAGCCGTCATTGCACTGCCATCGGTATCAAATACGACCAAGACGGCCCGCCATAACGACGACCACCCTCCTCACAGATCCTTGAATTCCTGCACCTGTCTTTCGGCTTCTTCGCGTGCAATACCGTAGCGTTCCTGCACTCTTCCAATCAAATACTGTGCATTGCCCTCGGCAACGTCAAGATCATCATCGGTCAGCTTGCCCCATTGGATTTTTAGTTTCCCCTTGAGCTGCTTCCATTGCCCCTGAATAGTGTCTTCATTCATCTTTGTTTTCCTTTCCTCGCCAATGGCAAGTATTGATTGATTTACGTGATTCGCTTCAACCGGCAGTCTTGATACCGGATATTCCGACCGTCTTTACACCTCCGATGCTTTCTGCAGCGGCAACGGCTGCCACGGTCGCGACATGATTTTTCTGACTTCTTTTCATTGAATCTCCTGTCTTTCCCGTTGGGGGCTCATCGTGCGTGATCACACGCCACGACCTGCTTCATGCAGTGCGAAAGTTATTCCACCGTGTGATTCGCGCCGGAATCCACACTGCATGTTTTTCACGGTATGCCGAGTAACCGCACTGTGAAAGATGCGAATGCACTGCTATTCGTAGTACGTTCGTACCAGGCGGCGCGCTTGCAGGAGCCACACCCAGAGGCGCACAGGAGCAACGCCGCCTGGCTGGCGACGCGCCCGCTGCAAATGAAAGAAGTGCAACGAAATACAGCGTGCTCCGGCGCGCTTGCAGCGCCAGCGCCACGCCAACGCTACGATGGCGCAGCCATGCGGTGGAGCCACCAAGGAGCGCAATGATCGAGCAATTGCTGCAGGACAACACCAACCGCCACCAACTGCAACAACTGGTGACGAATTTACGCGAAGGGGTAATGCTGCTGGACACGGATGGCGTACTTCTCTGGGCCAATCACGCCGCCTTGCGAATGCACGGCTGCAGCGCACCGGAAGCACTGGGTGTCACCACGCTCGACTACCGCAGGCGCTACCTGCTGCGCGACATGCAGAGCCGGCGCATCGGCGCGCGCGACTACCCTGGCGCGCGCCTGGCGGCCGGCCAGTCGTTCACCAAAGTCCGGTGCGTGCTGGAACCCCGCAACACTTCGCCATGGCGCCGCGTGCTTGAGTTTTCGAGCCTGGCATTGGCCGATCGCACTGGCCAAGCCGAAACCCTCGCACTGATCATCGATGACGTCACCGAGGAAGTCGATGCACAGGAGCGCTTCGAGCGCGCCTTTGCATCCAACCCAGCGCCAGCGCTCATCCTGCGGCTCGACGACTGGCGATTCATCAAGGTCAACGACGGTTTCCTGCAGATGAGTGGCTACACACGCGAGGAAGTGGTCGACGCTCCGCTGCACGCGCTTGACGTACTGCACGACGTGGAACATCCCGAGGCAACGAACCTGGCCCTGAAGCAGCACCAGCCCATCCGGCAACAGGAATCAACGGTGCCGACAAAGTCGGGGCAAACCACGTTCGTCATCCTGGCCGGCCAGCCCATCCAGGTCGCGGACCGCGACTGCATGCTGCTGACCTTCATCAACCTGGACGAACGCAGGCGGGCACTGCAGCGCCTGCAGCAAAGCGAAGAGCGCTTTGCCGCAGTATTCCGTCTGGCCCCCGTGCCCCTGCTGCTATGCGCTCGCCAGGATTGGCGCACGATCGAGGTCAACCCGGCTTTCGAGACCTTGTTCGCCAGAGCGCGCGAGCAGCTTGTCGGCCATTCGGCACTGCGCGACGCGCTGCAAGTGCGCGCCGCACTGGCTGCGCAAATCACTGCGTCCGTGGACGGCGACGGCCATGTGGCCGCGCGCGACGTAACGCTGCAAACCCACGACGGCGCGGCCATCGACGTGCTGCTGTCGGCCGAGGCAGTGCGCGTTCACGATGAGGACTGCGTGCTGTTCGCCGCCCTGGACGTGACCGAGCACAGGCACACCGAGGCGGACCTCGTCGCGGCCATCGACTCGGTGATGCAGGACAGCCAACGCTTCAGCCAGAGCGTTCTTGAAAAACTGGCCCAGATTCGCCATCCCGCCAGCACGATCAGCGAGCTGGACGCACTAACCGAACGCGAACAGGACGTGCTGGAGCTCATCTGCCGGGGCATGAGCGGGCCGCAGATCGCCATTGCGCTCAAGCTGTCACGCAACACGGTGCGCAACCACCTGGCCAACCTCTACGCCAAGATCGGAGTGCGTCGCCGCAGTGCCGCGGTGGTGTGGGGCCGCGAACGCGGCCTGGGACTCCTTCCCGGGCCGCCGATCAAGATGCGATAGGGGGCCCCGCCGCCTTCTTCGCCCTGCCTCGTCAAAGCGGCCGGAACATCGCAATCGCTTGGCGCCGCGGCGGGACGCCCCTGCACTGCAGCGGGCAATTCCCCAACAGTGGTAAAAACAACGGGTGTTCCGCCGTGGCAGCAGCATGGCGGACTTTGTTTTTCAACGCCCACGCAAAGGAGTCTGCGCCCCGTGTCTAGCGCCCTGTCCCGTATCGCCCGCACCCTGTTCCTGACAACCGCGCTGGCCAGTGCCGCGCTGGCCAACGCTGCCGATTTCGTCAGCATCAAAGGCAAGAGCGTGAACATCCGCGAGCAGCCCACCACGCAGTCCGCGCGCGTCTGGGAGCTGTCGCGCGGCTATCCGCTGCAAGTGCTCAAGCGCCAGGGCGACTGGCTGCAAGTGCGCGATTTCGAGGAAACGCTGGGCTGGGTCTACGCGCCGCTGACCGTCAAGACCGCGCACCGCGTCGTCAAGGTGGAAACTGCCAACCTGCGCGCCGGCCCCGGCACCAACCACAAGGTGCTCGGCAAGCTGGTGCAGGGCGAAATCCTGCGCACGCTGGCGCGCTCGGGCAGCTGGGTCAAGATCGAGCGCGACGGCGGCCAGCAGGGCTGGGTCTCCGCCAACCTGGCCTGGGGTTGGTAAGTTACCCCTGCACGATGCGCTGCACTTGCGGCGCAAACCCATGGTTCAGCGGCCCGCTGCCGCGGCCGGTGCGCACCGCGCGCCCGGCCTCGATCGCACCCAGGATGTAGACGCGCGCCAGGCGCGCCGCGTCGGGCAGCGCCTCGCCCACCGCCAAATACGCCGCAATGGCCGACGACAGCGTGCAACCCGTGCCATGGCCATTGGGCGTGTCGATGCGCGCCGACTCCAGCCGCTCGCGCGTGCCGTCCGCCAGCGCCAGCAGGTCGACCACCCAATCGCCGGGCAGATGCCCACCCTTGAGCAGCACGCCGCGCGCGCCCAGCGCCAGCAGCTCCTGCACTGCGCCATCGAGCGCCGCCACGCCATCGATGTCGCGACCCAGCAGCAGCGCCGCTTCGTCCAGGTTGGGCGTGATCAGGAGCGCACGCGGAAACAGCTCGCCGACCAGCGTGGCCACCGTCTCGCGCGCGATCAGGCGGTCGCCGCTGGTGGCCACCATTACCGGGTCGAGCACCACGTTGGGCAGGCGGTGGCGGTCGATCGCGTCGGCCACCACCCGCACCGCCTCGGGCGCGGCCAGCATGCCGATCTTGACAGCGTCCACGCCAATGTCCTCGACCACCGCGTCGATCTGCGCGCGCAGCATCTCGGGCGGCACGCCGTGGATGGAGCGCACGCCCTGCGTGTTCTGCGCGGTGATCGCGGTGATCGCCGTCATGCCGAAGCAACCCAGCGCGGCAAAGGTCTTCAGGTCGGCCTGGATGCCGGCGCCGCCGCCGCTGTCGGAGCCGGCAATCGACAGGACGCGCACATAGCGCGGCGCGGGGGTTTCTTGAGAAAAATCGGTCATGGCAGCAAAGCAGGCGGGGCAGAGGCCGCAAGTATGCGGCAGGTCAACACCAGGGGTTTGGTGCCTGTGCTCTAATGCCCGTTTCGGACGAAACAGGGGTGTCCCGGGTCAGAACCGGCGACTGAGAAACACCCTCCGCACCCGATCCAGATCATGCTGGCGTGGGGAGTTTCAGGCCACCGGCGCCCTGCGCGCCCCGTGTTTCGTCCCGTTGCTCATTGCGGACGACATGCACACACTCACCCCCCGCTCCTCGATCACCATCCTCGGCGCCGGCCTGCTGGGCCGGCTGCTGGCCACCAGCCTTGCGCGCCAGGGCCACCGCGTCACCGTGCACGAAGCGGGCGGCCCGGACGGCGAGGGCTCGGCCGGGCGCGTGGCCGCGGCCATGGTGGCGCCGCTGGCTGAGTCTATCGTCGCCGAACCCAACCTGGTGCGCATGGGCCAGTACGCGCTGACGCGCTGGCCGCAGCTGATCGCGCCGCTGCCCGCACCGGTGTTCTGGCAGCAAAACGGCACACTCATCGTCTGGCACCGCCAGGACGCGCCCGAGGCGGCTCGCCTGCGCGCCACCTTCGAGCACACCCGCGGCGCGGTGGCCGGCCTGCCCGCCATGCAGCCGCTGGATGCGGCTGGCGTGGCCGCCGCCGAGCCGGCGCTGGCCGGGCGTTTTTCCCAGGGCCTGCTGCTGCCGGGCGAGGGCCAGATCGACAACCGCCAGCTGTACGCGGCCCTGTTGCAGGACATGCAGGCGCACGGCGTCGCGCTGCACTGGCACAGTGCGCACACGCCCGAAGACTTTCAACCCGGCCAGGCTGGCCAGCCCGACTGGGTGCTGGACTGCCGCGGCCTGGGCGCACGCGGCCAGTGGCAGGGGCTGCGCGGCATTCGCGGCGAGGTGGTGCGCGTGCACGCGCCCGAGGTGACGCTGGCACGCCCCACGCGCCTGGTGCACCCGCGCTATGCGCTGTACGTCGCGCCCAAGCAGGATCACCACTTCGTGATCGGCGCGACCGAGATCGAGACCGACGACCTGTCGCCAATGAGCGTGCGCTCGGCGCTGGAGCTGCTGTCGGCGCTGTATACGGTACACAGCGGCTTTGCCGAGGCGCGCATCACCGAGCTGTCCACCCAGTGCCGCCCCACGCTGGCCGACAACCAGCCTGCCATCCGGCTGCTTGCGCCGCGCGTGCTGCAGCTCAACGGCCTGTACCGCCACGGCTTCATGCTGGCGCCGGCGGTGCACGACGCGGCGCTGGAGCTGCTCGCCCAAGGCAGCTCGCCGCTGGCCCGGCAATTCGACATGCATCTGCAAGGACTCACACCATGAACGTCGTGCTCAACCAGCAGCCGCTGCAACTGCCCGCCAACGCCACCGTGCAGGATCTGCTCGCCGCCATCGACGCGCGCCCGCCGTTTGCGGTCGCCGTGAACACCGGGTTCGTGCCCAAGGCGCAGTACGCCACCTGGGCGCTGCATGAAGGCGACCAGATCGAAGTGATCGCCCCGGTCACCGGCGGCTGAACCACTTCTGGAGGAAACACAATGAACACCACGACCGACGACGCCCTCGTCCTCTACGGCCAGCGCTTTGACAGCCGCCTGCTGCTGGGCACGGCGCGCTACCCCTCGCCCACCGCGCTCGAAGCGGCAGTGCAGCGCGCCCGCCCGGCCATGGTCACCGCGTCGCTGCGCCGCCAGGGCATCAACGCCACCACCACCCACGGCGGCGGCAACAGCTTCTGGGACCTGCTCAAGCGCCTGCAGGTGCCGGTGCTGCCCAACACCGCCGGCTGCCACAGCGTGCAGGAGGCCGTGACCACCGCGCAGATGGCGCGCGAGGTCTTTAGCACGCCCTGGATCAAGCTGGAGGTGATTGGCGACGACTACACGCTGCAGCCCGACACGCAGCAGACCATCGACGCCGCGGCCATCCTGATCAAGGAAGGCTTTCAGGTTCTGCCCTACTGCACCGAGGACCTGGTGCAGTGCCAGCGCCTGGTCGACGTGGGCTGCCAGGCCGTCATGCCCTGGGCCGCGCCGATTGGCACCGGCCGCGGCCCGACCAACCCCTATGCGCTCAAGGTGCTGCGCGAGCGCCTGCAGGTGCCGCTGCTGGTGGACGCCGGCCTGGGCCTGCCCTCGCACGCCTGCACCGTGATGGAGTGGGGCTTTGACGGCGTGCTGCTCAACACCGCCGTGGCCCAGGCACAGGATCCCGTGGCCATGGCCGGCGCCTTTGCCAGCGCCGTCGCCGCCGGCCGCGCCGCCTGGCACGCCGGCGCGATGGCCGAGCACGAAGCCGCCCAGCCCAGCACGCCGGTGCTGGGCACGCCCTTCTGGCACCACGGCGCGCCATGACCGCCGCCGCCCCCCACAGCTGCGGCGCACGCCGCATGGCCCAGGCGATTGCCGCGCACCACGGCGCGCGCTTTGCCGGCTTCGAGCCCCAGCCGATGCCGCAGGACGCACCCGAGGACGACGTCTACCGCGCGGCGCTTGCCGCCTGCAGCGAGCTGGGCTTCATCGCCATCGATGCGCATTGCATTGCCCGCGCCTGGCAGCGCCAGAGCGAGCGCCAGGGCGCCTTCGACCCGGCGCTATGGCCCGCTGATCCACAGGACTTCGGCCTGGCCGCGCAGGGCGACACCCCGCCGTTCGCCCCCTGCCCCGAGCGGCTGGGCCTCTACGCGGTGCTGCCCGACGCCGACTGGATCGGCCGCATGGCGCGCGCCGGCGTGCCCACGGTGCAGCTGCGCTTCAAGAGCGACGACGCGGCCGCCATCGCGCAGCAGGTGCGCGCCGCCGTGGCTGCGGTGCAGGGAACGGGCGCGCTGCTGTTCATCAACGACCACTGGCGCGAGGCGATTGCCGCTGGCGCCTACGGCGTGCACCTGGGCCAGGAAGACCTGGACGCGCTGACCACCCAGGAGCTGGCCGAGCTGCGCGCCAGCGGCCTGCGCCTGGGCGTGAGCACGCACGGATACGCCGAAATGCTGCGCGCCGACGCCGCCCGGCCCAGCTACATCGCGATGGGCGCGGTGTTTCCGACGACGCTGAAAAAAATGGCCACCGCGCCCCAGGGCGTGGCGCGCCTGAACGCCTACGCGCGGCTGATGCGCGCCTACCCGCTGGTCGCCATTGGCGGCATTGCGCTGCAGCAGTTCCCCGAGGTTCTGGCCAGCGGCGTCGGCTCGATCGCGGTGGTGCGCGCCATCGTCAACGCACCCGACCCAGAGGCCGCGGCCCACACACTGATGCAGGCCATGGAGCGCCCTGCCTGACCCTTTGCCAGATGTCCCGCGCCGCAACAAACCGCGCGGGCCGCATCACTGCTGCGCCCACGGCGCCTGCCAGCCGCCGCCCAGCGCCTGCACCAGCGCCACGACGGCCTGTTGCTGCTGCAGCTGCAGCTGCATCAGAGAGCGGCGCGCCGACAGCGTGGACGCCTGCGCGGTGACCACGCTGGTGTAGTCCGACAACCCCGCCTCGTAGCTGTTGAGCATGCGCTGCTCGGCGCCGGCTGCCGCGTCGGCGGCGCTGCCCTGGTGGGCTATCTGCCGCTCCAGCGTCCGCAGCGTGCTGAGCTGGTCTTCCACCTCGCCCATCGCGCCCAGCGCGGTCTGGCGGTAGCGGGCACTGGCTGCCTGCTGCGCGGCCACCGCCTGCTGCACCGCGGCGTCGCGCGCGCCCGCGTCCAGCAGCGTCTGCGCCAGGCTCGCGCCCAGCGACCAGGCCAGCACCGGCGCCGACAGCAGCTCGCCGGCGCTGGCCGCCGCGCCGCCCAGGCCGGCGCTCAGGTTGACGCTGGGAAACCACGCGGCGCGCGCCACGCCGATGCCGGCATTGGCCGCGGCCACGTCGCGCTCGCTGGCGGCCACATCGGGGCGGCGCAGCAGCAGCTCGGACGGCAGCAGCAGCGGCAGCTGCGGTGCGGTACGCACCCAGGGCGCACTTGCGAGCGTGAACTGTGCCGGCGGCTCGCCGACCAGCAGCGCCAGCGCATGCTCGGTCAGCGCACGCGTGCGCTGCAGGCCGGCGCGCGTGGCGCGGGCGTTCTCCAGCGTGGTCTGCGCCTGCAGCAGGTCGGTGTGCGCTGCAACACCGGCGCGGTAGCGGTTGTCGGTGATCTGCAGGCTGCGCGTGTAGCCGGCAATGATCTCGTCCATCAGCAGCAGCTCGGCGTCGGCCTCGCGCAGCGCAAAGTAACCCTGGGCCAGACTGGCCTGGGCCGCCAGGCGCGCGCCGGCCAGATCGGCCTCGCTGGCCTGCACCGCCGCCTGCTGGGCCTGCACCTGCGCGCCAACGCGGCCCCACAGGTCGGGCGCCCAGCTGGCGGCCAGGCCCAGCGTGGCGCTGCCGCGCGCCGGGTCGCCGCTGCGCGACCCGCCCGCCTGCAGGCCCAGCGTGGGCCAGCGCTGCGCCTGGCTTTGCTGCAGCAGCGCCTGGGCCTGCGCCACGCTGGCCGCTGCCTGGGCAATGTTCTGGTTGCCCACCTCCACGCGCTCCATCAGTGCGTCCAGCTGCGCGTCGCCAAACAGCGGCCACCAGCGCTGCTGCTGCCACAGGCCCTGCAAGCTCTCGTCCGTAGTGCGCACCCAGCCCTCGGGGGCGCTTTCCTTCCAGTGCGCGGCGGGCCGGGCCATGTCGGCCACCACGTCGCCGGTGGTGGGCGCCATGGTGCTGCAGCCGGCCAGTAGTGCGCCGCCCAGCGCCAGCCCCCATGCCAGCAGGCGGACTGCAAGAGCGCCGTGGCGCGGGCGGGTGGCGGGCGGCGCCGGAGGAAGGCCGTTGTGCATCGGAGAAGTCATGTTGCACACCATTGTGGGCGGCGCATGGCGGCGCGGCTTGCAGCGCGCCTGCCCGCGGGGCAAAGATATGTAAAGCCGGTCAGCGCCAGCGTCGTGCTACCGTTGAAAAGACAAGGCGCGCCACGGTTTGGACGCGCGTGGAGGTTTGTATGTCCGATCGCACCCCGACCATGGGCCGGCGCATTGCGCTGGTGCTTGCAGTGGCGGCCACCGGCCTGCTGCTCAGCGGCTGCGTGGTGGCGCCGGCGCAGCCGGTCTACACCACCGGCGAGGTCTATGCGCCGATGGCGCCGCCGCCGCCGCGTTACGAGGTGGTACCGGTTCTGCCCTTCCCGGGCGCCATTTGGATCAGCGGCTACTGGGGCTGGAGCGGCGGCCACCATGTCTGGGTGCCGGGCCGCTACATGGCGCCGCGCCCGGGCTACCAGTGGAGGCCCCACCAGTGGGCGCCGCGGCCCGGCGGCGGCTGGGCGCTGCACGGCGGGCAATGGGCGCCGCCCGGGCGCCCCGGCATGCAGCCCAACCGTCCCGGCGCGCAGCGCCCCGTCCCGCGCCCGCCCACGGCCGAGCGCCCACAGCGGCAGCGCAACTGGCAGCAGAACGCGCGTCCGCGCCCGGATGCCGATGCCGAACGCGGGCCACGCGGCCCACAGAACCGCGGCGAGCGGCGTGGCCCGAATGGCGGCGGACGTGGTGACCGGGATCATTGGCGCTGATCACCCTGCAGCCGCGGGCAGCGGCGCGCCGGTGCGGCGCGTGCGCAGCCGGTCGAGCAGCACGTAGACCGCCGGCGTCGTCAGCAGCGTGAGCAGCTGGCTGGCGATCAGTCCGCCAACGATGGTCACGCCCAGTGGCTGGCGCAGCTCCGAGCCCTGGCCAAAACCGATCGCCAGCGGCAGCGCGCCCAGGCCTGCGGCCAGCGTGGTCATCAGGATGGGGCGAAAGCGCAGCAGGCATGCCTGATGCACCGCCTGCACCGCGGTCAGTCCCCGCTCACGCTCGGCGTGCAGCGCAAAGTCGATGATCAAAATCGCGTTCTTCTTGACGATGCCGATCAACAGGAACAGGCCGATCAACGCCATGATGGAGAACTCCATCTTCAGCAGCAGCAGCGCCAGCACCGCGCCAAAGCCGGCGCTGGGCAGCGTGGTGAGCACCGTGATCGGGTGGATCAGGCTCTCGTAGAGCATGCCCAGCACCAGATAGATGACGACGATGGCCGCCGCGATCAGCAGCCCCTGCTGCGACTGCGTCTGCTGCGCCTGCGCCAGCGCCCCCGAAAAACTCCCGCGCACGCCATTGGGCAGGCCGATGGCGTCCACCGCATCCAGCACCGCCTGGCGCGCCTGCTCCTGCGACACACCGTCGGCCAGGTTGAACGACAGCGTGCTCGACAGCTCGCCGCCGTCGTGGAGCACGCTGGCGGGCACGGCGCGCTCGGAAAAGCGCGCGAATTGCGACAGCGGCACCATCGTGCGCGCCGCCTGCGAGATGGGCTGGCCGGTGGAGGCGCTGCGCAGCGCCGGATTGGCGCTGGTGCCGCCCTCGCCGCCGGCGGCCACCATCACGTCCTGCAGCGCCTGCGGCGACTGCGCGTACTGCTGCGCCCATTCCATCACCACGGTGTACTGGTTCAGGTCGCTGTACATCGTCGCCACCTGGCGCTGGCCAAAGGCGTTGTACAGCGCCGTGTTGACCGCCGCGGGCGTCACGCCCAGGCTGGCGGCCTGGTCGCGGTCGACCTCGATGAAGGTCTCCACGCCGTTGTCGCTCTGGTCGTCGTCCACGTCGGTCAGGCGCGCGTCCTGGCGCAGCCGGGCCGACAGCCGGAGCGTCCAGGTCTTGAGGTCGGCCTGGCTGTCGCTCTTCAAGGTGTACTGATAGGTGGAATTGCTGCTCCTGCCGCCCATGTGCAGCTCCTGCGCAGGGTTGAGGAACACGCTCAGCCCGGTGATGGTGGCCAGCTTGGGGCGCAGGCGATTGATGACGGTGCGCGTCTTCTCGCCCTTGGGGCGCTCGGCCGCGGGCTTGAGCGCGCCGAACAGAAAGCCGCCGCCCCCCCTGCCGCTCGAATACGCCACCACGGTGCCCACCGACGGATCGGCGCGGATGATGTCGGCCGCCTGCGTGAGCTTGTCGCCAAAGGCGACGGTGGAGATGCTCTGGTCGGCGCGCAGGCCTGCGGAGAACTGGCCGTTGTCCTGCTCGGGAAAGAAGCCCTTGTCCACCTGCGTGAACAGATAGCCGTTCAGGCCGATGACCACCGCCAGCACCAGCATGACCAGCCAGGGAAAGGCCAGCGTCCAGTCCAGCGCCCGCGCGTAGCCGCGCGACAGCGCCTGCTGGCCTGCGGCCAGCCACTGGCGCAGGCCACCCGCGGCGCTCCTGCGCGGCTCCTGCGCGCGTTGCGCCGGCAGCAGCATGGCGCACAACATGGGCGTGGTGGTCAGCGAGATGACGAGCGAGATCATCACCGCCACCGACAGCGTGACCGCGAACTCGCGAAACAGCCGCCCGGGCTGCCCGCCCATGAACAGCAGCGGAATGAACACTGCCACCAGCGACACGCTGATGGTCAGCACCGTGAAGCCCACCTCGCGCGCGCCGTCCAGCGCCGCGCGGGTACGTGCCACGCCCCGCTCCAGGTGGCGGGTGATGTTCTCGATCACGACGATGGCGTCGTCGACGACGAAACCCGTCGCCACGGTCAGCGCCATCAGCGTCAGGTTGTTGAGCGAATACCCCAGCGCCGCCATGGCCGCGAACGTGCCCAGCAGCGACACCACGGTGGCCACCGCCGGAATCAGCGCCGCGCGCAGGTTGCGCAAAAACAGGCCGACGACCAGCACCACCAGCAGCACCGCGACGGCCAGCGTCACCTCCACCTCATGCACCGACGCACGCACCGAACCGGTGCGGTCCACCGCCACCTGCAGTTGCACGTCCTGCGGCAGCTGCGCGCGCAGCTGGGGCAGCAGCGCGTCGATCGCGTCGGCGGTGGCGATCAGGTTGGCGTCGGGCTGCTGGGTGATGTTGACGATGATGGCCGGCCCGCCGTTGAACATGCCGCGCGTGCGCGTGTCCTGCACGCTGTCGATCACGCGCGCCACCTGCGACAGCCGCACCTCCTGGCCGCCGCGCATGCCGACGATCAGGTCGCGGTAGTCGGCCGCATGCAGCCCCGGCGCGGGCGTGAGCACCTGCAGCGCCCGCCCGTCCTGCGCGCCGCCCACCTCGATCACGCCCGTGGGCCGGTTGGCGTTGCCCGCCTGCAGCGCGGCGCGCACGTCGTCGCTGCCAATGCCCAGCTGCTGCAAGGCGAACGGGTTGAGCTCCACGCGCACCGCCGGCTGCGAGCCCCCGCCCAGCGTCACGTCGCCCACACCCGGCACCTGCAGCAGGCGCTGGCTGATGATGTTGTTGACCTCGTCGAAGATCTGCCCCGGCGAGCGCGTGGGCGAGGTCAGCGCCAGGATCATGAAGGGCTGGGCGGCAGGGTTGGCCTTGCGGTAGGTGGGGTTGCTGCGCAGGTTGGCCGGCAGGTCGGTGCGCGCGGCGTTGATCGCCGCCTGCACGTCGCGCGCGGCGCTGTCGATGTCGCGCTCCAGGTCGAACTGCAGCACCACACGGCTCGACCCGGTGCTGCTGAAGCTGGTCATCTCGTTGACGCCGGCAATCGTGCCCAGCGTGCGCTCCAGCGGCGTGGCCACGGTGCGCGCCATGTCGGCGGGGCTGGCGCCGGGCATGCTGGCGCTCACGAAGATGACGGGGAAGTCCACCGCCGGCAGGCGCGCGATCGGCAGCGTCAGAAACGCCGCAATGCCGGCCAGCGCCAGGCCGATGGTCAGCAAGAGGGTGGCGATCGGGCGGCGGATGAAGGGGCGCGAAAGGTTCATTGGCGGCCACCTTTCGCGTCGGGGCTGCTGCCGGTGGCTTGGGCGACGCCGGCTGCGTCTGGGAGCGAATGTGGCTGGCCGGGTCTCGCCCCGGCGGGCGCCTTACTTTTCTTGCTTCGCCAAGAAAAGTAAGCAAAAGAAGGCGACCCCGCTTCCTGCGACCCCTGCGCTTCGCTACGGGGCAAACCTGGGGCAAGCTGGTTGCGGGGTGCGCCGCAGAACTCACTGCGCGCCTGCGGCGCTCCGTTCAAACAACTGCGGCGAGTCAGACAACAAAGCATGCGCGCTCCGACGCGCATGCCCACCCCGCAACCAGCTTGCCCCAGGCGCATCCAGAGGGGAAAACTGCAGCCGGCGCGCCCCGGCCTATCCCCTCTGGCTGTGCCGAGGAGCGCAGCCGGCGCGGTGCGCAGGTGCGCCGCAGGACGCACCTGCTTCGTCATCTGACTGGCCGTGCATGTCTGAACGGAGCGCGTCAGCGCGCAGTGAGTTGCACGGCCGCACCGCGCTGGTGAGCACCGCAGGTTGCCCGCAGCGCAGCGAAGGGACACAGACAGCGGGGCCGCCTTTCTTTTGGGTACTTTTCTTTGGCGGAGCAAAGAAAAGTACCTCGCCTGCCGGGGCGAGACCCGGCCGACCACCCTCAGCTTCCCTCCCCCGCCACCCAAAAAACCAAGAAAAAGCAGGCAACTCATGCCGGCTCCTCCAGCTTCCGCACCCCACCCCCCAGCCGGTCGAACCACAAATAGATCACCGGCGTGGTGAACAGCGTCAGCAGCTGCGACAGCACCAGCCCGCCAAAAATCGAGATACCCAGCGGCCGGCGCAGCTCGGCGCCGTCGCCCCAGCTGAGCATCAGCGGCACGGCCGCGGCCAGCGCTGCCAGCGTGGTCATCAGGATGGGGCGAAAACGCAGCAGCGCCGCCTGGTGGATCGCCTCCAGCGCGCTCTTGCCCTGGTGGCGCTCGGCCTCGATCGCGAAGTCGATCATCATGATCGCGTTCTTCTTGACGATGCCGATGAGCAGCACCAGGCCGATGATGCTCACCACGTCCAGCGCATGGCCGGTCCATTCCAGCGCCAGCAGCGCGCCCACGCCCGCCGAGGGCAGCGTCGAGAGAATGGTGAGCGGGTGCACATAGCTCTCGTAGAGCACGCCCAGCACGATGTAGACGCACACCACCGCCGCCAGGATCAGCCACAGCTGGTTGGCCAGCGAGTTCTGGTAGGCGCCGGCCGCTCCCGTCAGCCGCAGCGTGATGCTGGCGGGCAGCCCCGCCTGGTCGACCGCCGCCTCGATGGCCTGCACCGCAGCGCCCAGGCTCACGCCCGGCGCCAGGTCGAAGCCCACGGTGGCCGCCGGGTACTGGCCCACGCGCTGCACCGTGACCGGGGCGTTTTGCTGCACCACCTGCGCGAACGAGGACAGCGGCGTGGTGCCGCCGTCGGTCGTCTTGACCGGCAGGTCGCGCAGCGCCTGCAGGCTGTCGGCGTCGTGGCGCGCGGCCTCCAGGATCACGCGGTACTGGTTGGTCTCGCTGAAGATGGTCGAGACGATGCGCTGGCCGAAGGCGTTGTACAGCGTGTTGTCCAGCACGCTGGCGCTCACGCCCAGGCGCGCGGCCGTGTCGCGGTCGACCTGCACCATGGCCGCGGTGGCCACGGCGCCGGCGCTGGTCGTCACGTGGCGCAGCTGCGGCAGCGGCTCCAGCAAGTGCGCCAACTGCTGCGCCCACTGGTTGACCAGGGCCGTGTCCACGCCCTCCAGGTCGAAGCGGTAGGGCGTGGGGCCGGTGTCGGAGTCGATCGTCAGGTCCTGCGTGGGCTGCAGGTACAGCACCGCGCCCGGCACCTGGCTGGCCACCCGGACGCGCAGGCGCTCCATGATGGCGGCCTCGGAGTCGCCCAGCAGCGTGGCCGGGCGCAGGTTGATCACCAGCCGCCCCTGCGACAGCGCGCTGTTGTTGGCCGCATCCACGCCGACGACCGAGCTGAGCGACAGCACCTGCGCGTCCGCCAACACCACCTGCGCCACCTGCGCCTGCAGCGCCGACATGCGGGCGAACGACACGTCGCCGTCGGCCTGCACCTGGCCCTGCAGCTGGCCGGTGCTCTGCGTGGGGAACAAATCCTTGGGGATGACCACATACAGCAGCGCGGTAAGCGCAAACGTGGCCAGCGCCACCCACAGCGTCAGCACCTGGTGGCGCAGCACCCACTGCAGCGCGCTGTCATAGTGGCCAATCATCGCGTCCACGCCCGACTGCAGCCAGCGCGCAAGACGCCCCTGCACCGCATCCAGCGGCTGCAGCATGCGCGCCGCCATCATCGGCACCAGCGTGAGCGACACCAGCGCCGAGAACAAAATGGTGATGGCCAGCGTCACCGCGAACTCGCGAAACAGCCGCCCGATCACCTCCTGCATGAACAAGAGCGGAATCAGCACCGCAATCAGCGACACGGTCAGCGAGATGATGGTGAAGCCGATCTCGCCGGCGCCCGTGAGCGCGGCGTTGAGCGCCACCGACGCGTCCTGGCGCCAGCCGCCTGCCGCGCCCTGCTCGCCCGCCTGCGCGCTGGCCTTGGCCGCCGCGTCGCGCGCCAGCTCCAGGTGGCGCGAGATGTTCTCGATCATCACGATGGCGTCGTCCACGACGAAGCCGGTGGCGATGGTCAGCGCCATCAGCGACAGGTTGTTGAGCGAGTAGCCCAGCAAATACATGGTGCCCACCGTTCCCAACAGCGAAATGGGCACGGCGATGCTGGCGATCAGCGTGGCGCGCAGGCTGTGCAGAAAGGCGAAGATCACCAGCACCACCATCACGACGGCCAGCACCAGCTCCATCTCGACGTGCTCGACCGACGCGCGTATGCCCAGCGTGCGGTCGGACAGCACGGAAAGCCGCACGCTCTGCGGCAGGCTGTCCTCGAGCTGCGGCAGCTGGCGCTTGATCGCGTCGACCGTGGCGATCACGTTGGCGCCGGGCTGGCGCTGCACGTTGATGATGATGGCCGGGCTGGGCGCCGCGCCCGCCTCGCGCACGCCCTGATCGGTCGCCACCCAGGCGCCCAGGCGGTCGTTCTCCGCGCCGTCGACCACCTGGGCCACGTCCTTGAGGCGCACCGGCTGGCCGTCCACGTAGGCGACGACCAGCTCGCGGTAGTCCTCGGCCGTGAGCAGCTGGTCGTTGGCGTTGATGCTGTACTGGCGCGAGGGCCCGTCGAAGCTGCCCTTGGCACCGCTGGCGTTGCCCGCGCTGATCGCGCTGCTGATCGCGTCCAGCCCCAGCCCCTTGGCCGCCAGCGCCTGCACGTTGCCCTGCACCCGCACCGCGGGGCGCTGCCCGCCCGCCAGCGTCACCAGCCCCACGCCGTTGATCTGGCTGATCTTCAGCGCCAGGCGGGTGTTGACCATGTTCTGCACCTCGGTCAGCGCCAGGCTGTCGCTGGTGACGGCCAGTTGCAGGATGGGCGCATCCGCCGGATTGACCTTGGCGTAGACCGGGGGCGTGGGCAGGTCGGCCGGCAGCAGCGTACCGGCGGCGTTCATTGCAGCCTGCACCTGCTGCTCAGCCGCGTCCATGTCCAGATCCAGGTCGAACTGCAGCGTGACCATGGACACGCCGGCGCTGCTGGTGCTGCCCATGCGCGTCAGGCCGGGCATCTGGCCGAACTGGCGCTCCAGCGGCGCGGTGACGGTGCGGCTCATCACGTCGGGGCTGGCGCCGGGGTACAGCGTCTGCACCTGGATGGTGGGGTAGTCCACCTGCGGCAGCGCCGCCAGCGGCAGCAGCCGCAGGCCGACGAGGCCGGCCAGCACGATGGCCACCATGAACAGCGCCGTGGCCACCGGGCGCTGGATGAACAGGCGCGAGACGTTCATGCCCTATCGCGCGGCCGCGTTGCCCTGGCCCTGGCGGCGGCCCGCCGGGCCCTGGCCCGGCCCGGCCTGCTGTGCCTGCGCCTGCGGCAGCTGCACCTTGCCGCCGTCCTTGACGCGGTCGCCACCCTCGGTCACCACGCGCTCGCCCGGCTGCAGGCCCTGGGTGACCAGCACCTGCTCGGCACTGGCCAGCCCGCGCACCACGGCGCGCACGTGCGCCGTGCCTTCGGCGTCGATCACGTAGACATAGTCGCCCTGCGGGCCGGTGCGCACCGCGGTGACCGGCACCAGCACGCCCTCGTCCTGCCCCAGTTGCAGCCGCGCGTTGACGAACTGGCCCGGAAACAGCCCCTGGTCGGCATTGGCAAAGCGCGCCTTGGCGCGCACCGTGCCGGTGGCGGTGTTGACCTGATTGTCCAGCGTCAGAAAGTCGCCCTCGGCCAGCGTCTTCGTGCGGCCCTGGTCCAGCGCCTGCACCGGCAGCCGGCCGGCCTTTTGCGCGGCCAGCACCGCGCCCACGCGTTCCTGCGGCACCGAGAACACCACGTCGATCGGCGCTATCTGCGTGATCGTGGCAATGCCGCCCGTGCTGGTGCTGCCCACCAGATTGCCCGGATCCACCGCGCGCAGGCCAATGCGCCCACTGATCGGCGCGTGGATCGTCGCGTAGCCCACGTTGAGCTGCGCTGCGCGCACGCTGGCGTCGTCGGAGTCGACCACGCCCTGCAGCTGCTTGACCAGCGCCGCCTGCGTGTCCACGTCCTGGCGGGCGATCGAGTCCTGCTCCAGCAGCGTGCGGTAGCGCGACAGCGTCAGCTGCGCCTGGGTGAGCTGCGCCTGGTCGCGCGCCAGTTGCCCGCGCGCCTGCGCCAGCGCCTGCTCATAGGGGCGCACGTCGATGCGCGCCAGCACCTGGCCTTTTTTCACCATCTGCCCTTCGGTGAACAGCACCTCGGTGAGCACGCCCGAGACCTGCGGCACCAGCGTCGCGGTGGCCGGCGGCGTCACGGTGCCCAGCGCGTCGACCACCACCGGCAGCGCGCCCTGCTGCGCCACGGCAGCGCCCACGGTCACGCCGCCTCCACCACCGCCGCCCGGACCAAAGGGAAAGCCGCCCTGGCCTGCAGGCCCCGCACCGGGCGCCTGGTTGCGCTGTACCAGCCACCAGGCGCCGCCTGCGAGCATCGCAATGACGACCAGCGTCATCAACAGCGAAAGGCCTTTGCGATGTGCTCGGCCGGGTGCGGGCGTGGGGTCGGTGTCAGCCATGTTGGGTATTTTTTTCATGCGCGGCCCATCGTAACCAGCCGCCGCGGCGCGGCAGTGTGCCGCGGTTGAAGAAATGCCCGGCGTGGCCTCATCGCGTGTTTTTCAGTGCGCTTCTTCCCAGTTGGCGCCCACGCCCACCTCGGCCAGCAGCGGCACCTTGAGCTGCGCCACGCCGGCCATGATGGCCGGCACCTGCTCGCGCAGCCAGTCGGCGCGGCCGGCGGGCAGCTCGAAGACCAGCTCGTCGTGCACCTGCAGAACCATCAGGATGTCCGGCTGCTCGGCGTCCAGCCGGGCCTGCACCGCCACCATGGCCTTCTTGATCAGGTCGGCTGCCGTGCCCTGCATCGGCGCGTTGATCGCCGCGCGCTCGGCCGCGGCGCGGCGCGGGCCGTTGGGCGAGTTGATCTCGGGCAGCTGCAGGCGCCGGCCGAACACGGTCTCGACGTAGCCCTGCGCCTTGGCCAGCGCCTTGGTGTCCTGCATGTACTGCCACACGCCGGGGTAGCGCTGGAAGTAGCGGTCGATGTAGTTCTTGGCCGCCGTGTTGTCTATGCCCAGGTTCTTGGCCAGGCCGTAGCTGCTCATGCCGTAGATCAGCCCGAAGTTGATCACCTTGGCGTAGCGCCGCTGCTCGCTGGTGACCTGCGCGAGCGTCACGCCGAACACCTCGGCCGCGGTGGCGCGGTGCACGTCCAGGCCGCCGTGGAAGGCCGCCAGCAGCGCCTCGTCGCCGCTCAGATGGGCCATGATGCGCAGCTCGATCTGGCTGTAGTCGCAGCTGGCAATCACCCGTCCGGGCGGCGCGACGAAGGCCTCGCGGATGCGCCGGCCCTCGGGCGTGCGCACGGGAATGTTCTGCAGGTTGGGCTCGTTGCTGGCCAGCCGCCCGGTGACGGCCACCGCCTGCGCATAGTGGGTGTGCACGCGGCCGGTGCGCGGGTTGGCCAGCTGGCTGAGCTTGTCGGTATAGGTGCTTTTCAGCTTGGACAGGCTGCGGTGCTCCAGCAGCCGGGCGGGCAGCGGGTAGTTCTCGGCGAGTTTTTCAAGCACCTCCTCGTCGGTCGAGCGCGCGCCGGTGGCGGTTTTCTTGACCACCGGCATGCCCAGCTTGTCAAAGAAGATCTCGCCCAGCTGCTTTGGCGACCCGAGGTTGAAGGGCTGGCCCGCCAGCTCATACGCCTCCTGCTCCAGCTCGGTGATGCGCAGGCCCAGCTCGTGGCTTTGGCGGGCGAGCTTGTTCGCGTCGACCAGCACGCCATTCCTCTCCATGCGAAACAGCGTCTCGCTGCTGGCGATCTCCAGCGCATAGATGGCGCTCAGCTTGTCGCTGGCCTGGATCTGCGGCCACAGCACGCGGTGCACGTCCAGCGTCTGGTCCGCGTCCTCGCAGGCGTAGGCCGCGGCCTTGTCCACCGGCACCTGGGCAAACGGAATCTGCTTGGCGCCCTTGCCGCACAGATCTTCGTAGCTGATGCCTGTACGCCCGGTGTGGCGCTCGGCAAGACTCGTCAGGTTGTGCGGCCGGTGCACCTCCAGCACATAGCTTTGCAGCATGGTGTCGTGCACATAGCCACGCACCTCGATGCCGTGGTTGGCAAACACATGGCGGTCATATTTGATGTGCTGGCCGAGCTTCGGAGACTTCACATCCTCCAGCCAGGGCCTGAGGCGCTCCAGCGCCTCATCGAGCGGCAACTGCACCGGCGCGTCCGGCCCCTCGTGCGCCAGCGGCAGGTAGGCGGCCGCTCCCGGCTCCACGCTGAAGCTCATGCCGACGATGCGCGCGCGCTGCTCGTCCAGCGACGTGGTCTCGGTGTCCAGCCCCACCAGGTCGGCAGCCTTCAGGCGCTCCATCCACGCGTCCAGCCGCTCCCAGCTCAAAATGGTCTCGTAGTCCACGTCGCGCTGCTGCGCGGCGGTGGCCACGTCGCTTGCCGCGGTGTCGGCAAACAAGTCGGGCGTGCCGTCGCCGGCGGCGGCCGGTGCCGCGGCCTGCAACTGGCGCGCCAGCGTCTTGAAGCCGTAGCGCTCGTAGAAGTCGCGCAGCGCCTCGGTCTGCTCGCTGCCCACGGCCATCGCGTCCAGCGACGGCAGGCCGGGCAGGTCGGCGCTCAGGTCGCAGTCGGTCTTGATTGTCACCAGCTGGCGCCCGGTAGGCAGCCACGCCAGCGCGTCGCGCAAGTTCTGGCCGGCCACGCCCTTGATGTCACCCGCGTGCGCAATCAGCGCTTGCAGGCTGCCGTATTGCTCCAGCCACTTGGCGGCGGTCTTGGGGCCGACCTTGGCGACGCCCGGCACGTTGTCCACCGCGTCGCCCACCAGGGTCTGGAAGTCCACCATCAGCTGCGGCGGCACGCCGAACTCGGCCGTCACGCCGGCCACGTCGCGGCGCTTGCCGTTCATCGTGTCGATGACGGTGACATGGTCATTGACCAACTGCGAGAGATCCTTGTCGCCGCTGGAGATCACCACCTGCAACCCTTGCGCCACGCCCTGCACCGCCAGCGTGCCGATCACGTCGTCGGCCTCCACGCCAGGCACCGTGAGCACTGGCCAGCCCAGCAGGCGCACCACCTCGTGGATGGGCGCGATCTGCGCCCGCAGATCGTCGGGCATGGGCGAGCGGTTGGCCTTGTAGTCTGGGTACAGGTCGTCGCGAAACGTCGGGCCGCTGGCGTCGAACACACAGGCCACATAGGCCGCGGGCACTTCTTTCTTCAACGCGTGCAGCATGTTGACCATGCCGCGGATCGCGCCGGTGGGCTCGCTCGTCGGGTCGCCCGGCACGGCGCGCAGATCGGGCATGGCATGGAAGGCGCGGTAGAGGTAGCTGGAGCCATCGACCAGCAGCAGGGTGGCAGGGGTGTCGCTCATGTCGCAATTGTGCCTGCGCCGCCGCCGCCCGCACCGCTACGATGCGAGGCACAAAAACCGACAAGGAGACTCCATGAAAGCATTCAAACGCGCGCTGCTGTGGCTGCTCGTGCTGCTGCTCGTCGCGGGCACGGCCGGCTGGTTCAGCCTGGACAAGGAAACGCGCGGCCTGATCAAGACCTTCCCGACCAACCGCGACCTGCTGTTCTGGACCCTGCCCCAGCGCGACGCAGCGTTTCGTGCGATGGACCGCATCAGCCTGCTGGCCAAGTGGCACACGGCCCAGCCCGCGGCCACGCCGCGCGCGCTGCCCGCCGGCACGCCGCTGAAGCTGGATCTGGACGTCGACGCCTTCATGGCTGGCCAGCGCAGCGCCGCGCTGCTCATCGTGCAGGGCGGCCAGCTGCGCCTGGAGCGCTACGGCCTGGGTTTTGACGGCAGCGGCCGCTGGACGAGTTTTTCGGTCGCCAAGTCCTTCACCTCGACGCTGGTCGGTGCAGCGCTCAAGGACGGGCTGATCAAGAGCATGGACGACAAGGTCAGCGACTACCTGCCGGACATGAAGGGATCGGCCTACGAGGAGGTCAGCGTGCGCCAGCTGCTGACCATGACCTCGGGCGTGGCCTGGAACGAGGACTACGCCGATCCGCAATCCGACGTCGCGCGCTTCAACAACCACCAGCCCGAGCCGGGCGTCGACGCCCTGGTCAGCTACATGCGCCGCCTGCCGCGCGCCGCGCCAGCGGGCGAGCGCTGGAACTACAGCACCGGCGAGACCAACCTGGTCGGCGTGCTGCTGGCCGCGGCCATCGACAAGCCGCTCGCCCAGTATCTGCAGGAGAAGATCTGGCAGCCCGCGGGCATGGAGCAGCAGGCCACCTGGCTGCTGAGCAAGAGCGGCATCGAGATCAGCGGCTGCTGCATCCAGGCCACGCCGCGCGACTACGCCCGCCTGGGCCAGTTCATCCTGGAGGGCGCGCAGGTGGGCGGCCAGGCCATCGTGCCCGACGGCTGGCTGCACGAGGCCACGCACAAGCAGGCCGACATCGGCACGCCCGGGCGCGGCTACGGCTACCAGTGGTGGACCTATGACGACGGCAGCTTCACCGCGCGCGGCATCTTCGGCCAGGGCATCTTCATCGACCCGGCGCGCCAGCTCGTCATCGTCACCAACGCCGACTGGCCCACCGCCCGCGAGCCCCAGGCCATGGCCGCGCGCGAGGCCTTCTACCAGGCGGTGCAAGCCGCCGTGGACGCCGAGGCATCGCAGTGAAAAGCCCGGGCGGCGCGCCTACAATCACCCCATCATGCGCACCGCCCTTCTCTCCGCCCTGCTGGCCCTGGCCAGCGCCCCGCTACTTGCCCAGACCACGCCGGCAGCGCCTGCGCCTGCGCAGGCTGCCACCGTCCCCGCCGCCGCTGCCGACGAGGCGCAGCAAGGCCGGCGCAACCAGCGCATCGAACGCATCGTCGTCGAGGACGCGGGCAGCCGCATCGACGAGTTGCGCGTGGGCGGGCAGACCGAGCAAATCACCGTCCAGCCCAAGCAGCAAGGCATGCCCGCCTACGAGGTGCGCAGCCAGGAAGGCGCACGCGCACGCCCGGCCAACCAGAGCGCACCTGGCACCATGACGGCGCCGCGCGTGTGGAACCTGGGCCATTTCTGACACCTGCCAGGGCCGCCCGCGTGCGTGGGCGGCCCTGTTTTTCCTGCGACCGACCGTCCCGCAGCCGAGCACCTGATGGCCGTCTACACCGAAGTCTCCCCCGCCGCAGCCCGCGCGCTGCTCAAGCGCCTGCGCCTGGGCGCGCTGCTCGAACTGCGCGGCATCCAGGGCGGCATCGAGAACACCAACTACTTCGTCACCTGCGAGGGCGGCGAGTTCGTGCTCACGCTGTTCGAGCGGCTCACCGCCGAGCAGTTGCCGTTCTACCTGCACCTGATGAAGCACCTGGCGCATGCCGGCATCCCGGTGCCCGACCCGCAGGCCGACCCGCAGGGCGAGATCCTGCACCAGGTCGCCGGCAAGCCCGCGTCGCTGGCCACGCGCCTGGCGGGCAGCAGCCAGCTGGCGCCCGCGCCGGCGCACTGCGCGGCCGTCGGCCAGATGCTGGCGCGCATGCACCTGGCGGCGCGCAATTTCGAGCGCGTACAGCCCAACCTGCGCGCCCTGCCGTGGTGGAACGAGACCGCGCCCACCGTGCTGCCCCACCTGCCGCCGGCGCAGGCCGCGCTGCTGCGCGCAGAACTCGCCTACCAGAACCACGTTGCCGCTGGCAGCGCCTACGGCGCGCTGCCGCGCGGGCCGGTGCACGCCGACCTGTTTCGCGACAACGTGCTGTTCACCGGCGAGCAGCTGACCGGCATCTTCGACTTCTACTTCGCCGGCGTGGACACCTGGCTGTTCGACCTGGCAGTCACGCTCAACGACTGGTGCGTGCACCTGCCCACCGGCGCGCACGACGAGGAGCGTGCCCAGGCACTGCTCGCCGCCTACGAAGCCGTGCGCCCCTTGAGCGCCGCCGAGCGCGAACTGCTGCCTACGATGGCTCGCGCCGGCGCGCTGCGCTTCTGGCTCTCGCGGCTGTGGGACTGGCATCTGCCGCGCCAGGCCAGCCTGCTCACGCCCCACGACCCCACGCACTTCGAGCGCGTGCTGCGCCAGCGCATCGACCACCCGCTCACGTCGGCTCTGCTGGCGTGACGACACCGCCGACCCGGTCAAGGGCATCGCCCGCGGCAGGAAAGCCGTCGGTTACATTCACAGCCAGGCATTCCTGCCTGTCAGCCGCTCCCTTTTCCAACGCATGAAACTGCGCATCGTCCCCGCCAGCACCGGCCCCCAATGGGTACGCCAGGGCATTACCGTCTTCTGGCGCCAGCCCATGGCACTGGCCGCCCTGTTCTTCGCCTCGATGGCCGCCATGTCGCTGGCCGCCGCCATTCCGCTGGTCGGCCCGGTAGTGGCGCTGGCTCTGCTGCCCTCGGCCACGCTGGCCATGATGGTGGCCGCCGCCCAGGCCGAGCAGGGGCGCACGCCGCTGCCCACGGTGCTGCTGGTGGCGTTTCGCACCGGCCGCCAGCGGCTGGACGCCATGCTGGTGCTCGGTGGCCTGTACGCAGCCGGGTTCCTGGGCATCATGGGCCTGTCGGCGCTGGTCGACGGCGGCCAGTTCGCCCGCGTCTACCTGGGCGACATTCCCCTGACGCCGGAGCTGGCGCAGTCCGGCGCCTTCATGGTCGCGATGTGGCTGGCCATCGTGCTGTACCTGCCGCTGTCCATGCTGTTCTGGCACGCGCCCGGCCTGGTGCACTGGCACGGCGTGCCGCCGGTCAAGGCGCTGTTCTTCAGCGCCGTCGCCTGTGTGCGCAACCTGGGGGCGTTCTTTCTATACGGCCTGGCGTGGATGGGCGTCTTCCTCATCGCCAGCCTGCTGCTGAGCCTGGTCGTCACCGTGCTGGCGCTGGCCGGCCTGGGCGCGAGCATCGGCGTGGGGCTGATGGTGGCGCTGGCCATGACGCTGGCCACCATGTTCTTCACCTCCATCGTCTTCACCTTCCGCGACTGCTTCGAGGCGCCCGAGCCGGCCACGCCCCCCGCGGCGCGGGACGGCGGCGCAGCGCCACAGCCTTGAGCGCCACGCCCTAACCGCCGCCCGGCGGCCGGCCCTGCTTGCGCGCTTCATGCCAGCGCCTGAAGCGGCGCAGGTTGTCGCCCCACCAGCGCAGCATGCCGTAGGACAGCTGCACCTTCTCCTGGCCCACCGGCAGGTCGGGCCTGGCGACGATCCAGGCTGACTTGGCGTAAGCCAGGTGCTGCGCCGGGTAGACGCTGCGGTGGCCAATCATCAGAAACGCCGCGACGCACGCGCCCGACACGTACCAGATCGAGCCCGCGCCAAACAGCTCCACGCCCATCAGCACCGCGGCAATCGGCGTGTTGGACGCCGCAGCGACGACCGCCACCAGCCCGACGGCCGCGCCCTGCGCGGGCTCCAGTCCCAGCAGCGGCGCACAGGCGCTGCCGGTGACCGCGCCGATGACGAACTGCGGCGTGACGATGCCGCCATAGAAGCCGCTGCCCAGCGTCACCGCCACCAGCAGCGCCTTCCAGAGAAAGCCCAGCGCCGGCATGCTCTCGCCCTGCAGCGCGCGATCCATCATCGGCAGCGACAGGCCCAGATAGTCGGTCGGCACCCACACCAGCAGCAGCACCAGCAGCACGCCGCCTATCACCGGCAGCAGCGGCGGCCACAGCGCCAGGCGCTGCTGCAGATGCGCGAAGACCGCGCGCACGCCGTTGCGCAGCTCGACGAAGCACAGCGCCGCCAGGCCGCACAGCACACCGACGAGCACGGTCTTGAGAAACAGCACCTGGGTGAAACGCGCATCGAAGCTGATCTCAAACTCGGGATAAGGCACGCCCCACCAGCGGCTGACGACGAAGGCGGTGACGCCGGCGACGATGCCCGGAAACAGAAAGTCGTGGCGAATCCGCCCGATCGCCAGCATCTCGACGCCGTAGATCGCGCCAGCAATCGGCGTGCCGAACACGCTGGCAAAACCGGCGCTGACGCCGCAGGCCACCAGGCGCTTGCGCAACTCGCCGTTGAGCCTGAGTGCCTGGCCCACGCCCGCGGCAATGCCGGCGCCGACGTGCGAGCAAGGCCCCTCCTTGCCGGCCGAGCCACCGCAGCCGAGCGTGACCAGCGCCGCCACCGGCTTGACCCACAGCGTCTTGAACGGCATGCGCCCGGCCTGCTCGTTGACCGCGGCGATCGGTTCGTCCTTCAGGTTGCTGGCGCCGATGCGGTAGCCGTAGTGCAGCAGCAGGCCGTTGGCCAGCCCGCCCAGCGGCAGCACCAGTGCCAGCAGCCACAGCGGCGCGCCGTACAGCCGCCCCTCGCTCAGAAACAACAGACCCAGAAACAGGCTGCACGCGGTGCCCACCAGCGCCCCGACGGCCGTAGCCAGCACCAGCCACTGGACGATGGTGGCCAGCATGACCAATGGCTCGGTCGGATGGAAACGCAGTTTGCGCAAAAAAACTCCTGCTGATTTGGCCCACGCGCGCAGCGGTTCAATCGACCACCGTCAACTTGGCCACCGCCAGCGCCAGCCACTTGGTGCCGTGGCGCGGAAAGTGCACCTGGGCGCGCGCGTCGTCGCCGCTGCCCTCGATGGCCAGCACCTTGCCCTCGCCGAACTTGGTGTGAAACACCGCCAGCCCCACGCGCAGGCCGTGCGCCGGCTGCGCCTTTTGCGGCGGCACCGGGGGAGAGGCAAACACCTCGCCCTTGGAGCCAAAGCGGCTGGGCGCCGCGTCGCTCCAGGCCGAAAACCCACCGCCCGCACCGCCACGCGCCTGGGCAGCTCCGGCGCGCTGCGGCGTCAGCCACTTGAGCGCCTCCTGCGGCAACTCGTCCAGGAAACGGCTGCGCACGTTGTAGCGCGTCTGCCCGTGCAGCATGCGCGTCTGCGCGTGGCTCAGGTACAGGCGCTGGCGCGCGCGGGTGATCGCCACGTACATCAGGCGGCGCTCCTCCTCCAGCCCCGCCTGGTCGCTCATCGCGTTGTCGTGCGGAAACAGGCCTTCCTCCAGGCCGCCGATGAACACCGCGTCGAACTCCAGCCCCTTGCTGGCGTGCACCGTCATCAGCTGCACCGCGTCCTGGCCGGCCTGGGCCTGGTTGTCGCCCGCCTCCAGCGCCGCGTGCGTCAAGAACGCCACCAACGGCGACAACGTCTCGCCCGTGTCCTGGTCGATAAAGCCGCCCGCGGCCGGCTGGCTCGGATCCAGCCCCTGGCTGACCGGGCTTTGCGTCAGCCCACTGCCCCGCTGCTCGTCGAGCGGCAGCGCCACCGCGTCGCGGCCAAAGCCTTCCTGCACGACAAAGCTCTCGGCCGCGTTGACCAGCTCGTGCAGGTTCTCGATGCGATCCTCGCCCTCCTTGTCGCTGCGGTAATGCTCGACCAGGCCACTGGCGTCCAGCATCTGCTCGATGATGGCGCGCAGGCTCTGGCCCTGCGTCTGCTCGCGCAGCACCTCGATCAGCGCGACGAAGCCGCCCAGCTTGGCGCCGGCCGCGCCCTTGATCTGCGCCGCCGCATCGTGCAACGAGCAGCCCGCGCTGCGCGCCGCATCCTGCAGCTGCTCCAGCGTGCGCGCGCCAATGCCGCGTGGCGGAAAGTTCACCACGCGCACAAAACTGGTGTCGTCGTGCGCGTTCTCCAGCAGGCGCAGATAGGCCAGCGCGTGCTTGATCTCGGCGCGCTCGAAAAAGCGCAGCCCGCCATAGACACGGTAGGACACGCCGGCATTGAACAGCGCCGACTCGATCACCCGGCTTTGCGCGTTGCTGCGGTAGAGCACCGCGATCTGCTGGCGCGCCATGCCGGCGCTGGTGAGCGCGCGGATCTCGTCGACCATCCACTGCGCCTCGGCAAAGTCGCTGGCCGCCTCGAAGATGCGCACCGGCTCGCCCGGCCCCTGCGCGGTGCGCAGGTTCTTGCCCAGACGGCGCGCGTTGTGCGCAATCAAGGCGTTGGCGCAGTCCAGTATGTTGCTGTAGGAGCGGTAGTTCTCTTCGAGCTTGATCGTCTGGCGCACGTCGAACTCGCGCACGAAGTCCTGCATATTGCCCACGCGCGCGCCGCGAAAGGCGTAAATGCTCTGGTCGTCGTCGCCCACGGCCATCACGCTGCCCATGGTGCGCAGCTGCCCATTTTGCTCGTCGCCGGCCAGCTGCTTGAGCCAGCGGTACTGCAGCCGGTTGGTGTCCTGAAACTCGTCGACCAGGATGTGCGCAAAGCGCCGCTGGTAATGCATGCGGATCGGGTCGTTGTCGCGCAGCAGCTCGAAGCTGCGCAGCATCAGCTCGCCAAAGTCAGCCACGCCCTCGCGCTGGCACTGCTCCTCGTACAGCTGGTAGATCTCGGCCTGGCGGCGCATGGCCGGGTTGTGCTGCGGCACGTCGCGCGGGCGCATGCCCTCCTCCTTGCAGCTGCCGATGAACTGCTGCAGCTGCTTGGGCGGAAAGCGCTGATCGTCCACCTGGTGCTGCTTGCACAGGCGCTTGATGGCCGACAGCTGATCCTGCTGGTCCAGGATCTGGAAGGCCTGCGGCAGCCCCGCCAACTTGTGGTGCGCCCGCAGCATGCGGTTGCACAGCCCATGAAACGTCCCAATCCACATGCCGCGCACATTGATCGGCAGCATGCCCGACAGGCGGGTGAGCATCTCGCGTGCGGCCTTGTTGGTAAACGTCACGGCCAGAATGCCGCCGGGCGTGGCCCGCCCGGTCTGCAGCAGCCAGGCAATGCGCGTGGTCAGCACCCGTGTCTTGCCCGAGCCGGCACCCGCCAGAATCAACGCATGGCCCTCAGGCAGGGTCACGGCGGCGCGTTGTTCGGGGTTCAGGCCTGCCAGCAGCGGCTCGTGGGCGCCGGCGCCCAATTCATCAAAAAACATGGCCCGCATTGTAGAAAGGGCCAGGCACCGGCGCCGCCAGCCGGGTTCACGTGGCGGGTTGATGCACGACTGCCATACAATCAACCACCGGGCCCAAGTTTCTTGTCGCCCGGTTTTTTTGCGCCCGCGTGGCGCGAAACCGGAGCCAAGCCAAGCGCCCAGCGCCGGCGAAATCCCTCGCCGGTGCACGCCACCGATGGAGCTTGGAACCATGGAAATCTTCGACTACGACAACATCCTGCTGCTGCCACGCAAATGCCGCGTGCAAAGCCGCTCGCAGTGCGACGCCAGCGTGCAGCTGGGCGGGCGGCGCTTCAAGCTGCCGGTCGTGCCAGCCAACATGAAGACCGTCGTCGACGAGAAAATCTGCATCTGGCTGGCCCAGAACGACTACTTCTACGTAATGCACCGCTTCGACCTGGACAACGTCCAGTTCGTGCAGGGCATGCACGCCCAGGGCTGCTTCGCCTCGATCTCGCTGGGCATCAAGCCGGCCGACTACGCCACCGTCGACCGCCTCAAGGCCGAAGGCCTGGCGCCCGAATACATCACCATCGACATCGCCCACGGCCACTCCGACAGCGTGCGCGACATGATCGCCTACCTCAAGCAGCACCTGCCCGACTCCTTCGTGATCGCCGGCAACGTCGCCACGCCCGAGGCGGTGATCGACCTGGAGAACTGGGGCGCCGACGCGACCAAGGTGGGCGTGGGCCCGGGCAAAGTCTGCATCACCAAGCTCAAGACCGGCTTTGGCACCGGCGGCTGGCAGCTGTCGGCGCTCAAGTGGTGCGCACGCGTGGCCACCAAGCCCATCATCGCCGACGGCGGCATCAGAAGCCACGGCGACATCGCCAAGAGCGTGCGCTTTGGCGCGACCATGGTCATGATCGGCTCACTGTTCGCCGGCCACGAGGAATCGCCCGGCCAGACGGTGGAAGTCGACGGCAAGCTGTTCAAGGAGTACTACGGCTCGGCCAGCGACTTCAACAAGGGCGAATACCGCCACGTCGAAGGCAAGCGCATCCTGGAGCCCATCAAGGGCAAGCTGGCCGAAACACTCATCGAAATGGAGCAAGACGTGCAAAGCTCGATCAGCTACTCCGGCGGCACCCAGCTGATGGACATCCGCAAGGTGAACTACGTCATCCTGGGCGGCACCAACGCGGCCGAGCACCTGCTGATGTAAGGCAAGCTGGTTTTTTGCATCAATTTCCCGGACGTCCCGAAAAATTGATGCATAATCCAGGGCTTCGCGGCAATCTCCGCGACGGGCTCTTAGCTCAGTTGGTAGAGCAGCGGACTCTTAATCCGTTGGTCGAGTGTTCGAGTCACTCAGGGCCCACCAAGCTACATAAGGAAAGCGCGCTATTTAAACGATAGCGCGCTTTTTTCTTGGTGACAGTCTGGTGACAGTTTTGGGTTTGATGAACCTAGGGCTCAACTTTGCACAGACCGTAGGGCTGCTGCATTTTTCCAATCCCGCCTGCATCTTCTTGGCAAGCGCTCCGCAGTACGGATCGATCCCTGCTTTTGAAGGCGTTGTCCGATGGCGTCATCTTGCCCTCCCGGGTGTCCTGGTCGCGGTGGCCCGATTGCATTTCAAGCCCGGCGCACAACTCGGCATAAGTGACGATAGACATCACGGCCTGCCCATGGCGCAGGGCGGCGAAGTGCTGCAGCACTTGATGCGGCTGGCGCTGGATGAGGTGGATGCTGATGTTGGTGCCAAGCAGGTAGAGCATGGCGGGCCCAGTCTTGGCGGCTCAAATTCAGTCGCGCTCGGTATAGAGCTCTGCGAAAAGTTACTGCACCCATGCCATGCTGCGTGCGGGCTTAAATGAGATTGATTCTCATTTTTCCAGAATCTGAAAAATTTATTTCAGATTCGGTTCCAAAATTTCCCCCATGTTCCTATACCGCTGTGAGCGCCTTGGGCGCCAACGGGCGTTCGCGGCTCTTCCCCCGCCGTGAAAGAGGACAAATTTTGAGCTTTTAGGACATATTGCCGTTCATCAGGGGGGTGAAAGCGCGAAATGACGATAACGAAAACTGAAGGCGCACTGCTGCGTCTGCCTGCAGTCCTTGCTGCATTCCCTGTAAGCCGCTCGGGCTGGTACGAAGGGGTTCGCTCCGGTCGCTACCCGACACCCATCAAGCTTGGCACCCGATCTGTTGCTTGGCGGCGGTCGGACATTGAAAGCCTCATCGCCGAGCTTTCCGGAGAGCGCGATAAGAACCGCCTTGGTTTGCCCAGCGGGTGAGTGAAGGGCCGCAGGGGGCTGGCTGCGATAACTATCGCGGCTGCCCACTGCCGTCCTCCAGAACCCCAGCAACTCGAAAGAGTGAGCTGTAGCGGCTCCGCGCTCATGCACGGGCGGTGAAAGCCGACTCGGTCGGACTCGTCAACAAGCCTGACCACCCTTGCCAAGGCAGCGGCGCGCACCGAGAGGTCGGTCGTGTCGACTCGCCTGCCAACACTAATAGCACCCCCGTCGGCCCGGTATCCGGGTTCGGCACCTGTACTTGTCAGAAAGACCGCAACAAGTCCGGCGCAGCACCGAAAACGTATGCGCCGTCTGCAGCATAAATTTGCAAAAACCATCAAAGAACAACGACGTATTGCCAAAATCCATGGACTGTATGCCGTGGCATTGACGCTGACCTACCGCCCGACCCAGATGCCCGAAGGAAAGGATATTTCATCCTTCCTGGATAAGCTCAGGGCAAAACTCAAGCGCGGTGGCAAGCCACTGCTCTACACGTGGGTGCTGGAGTGCAAACATGCGTACCACTATCACCTGATGGTGTGGCTTCCGCGCGGCATGCGGCTGGAGCGCAGCCTCCTGGAGCGTTGGTGGCCGCACGGCTATTTCGAGGCTGAAGCGTGCCGTTCGCCGCATCGCTGGGGGAAGTACATGGCGAAGTCTGAAACGAAAGAGAGTTTGCCTGCTGGGCGACGGCTCTTCGGGTACGGCGGTCTTGACCAGGCGGGGGAGGATGCTGTGCGTCGAGCATGCCTGCCGCGCTGGCTGCAGCAGATACTCCCGGCCTTTTCGCGACCCCGTCGGTGTCGCGGAGGGGGGTGGGTAGATGTGCTCACTGGGGAAATCTTTATTTCTCCGTACGTATGGACGCCGCGGGGAATAAAGCTGCGTGCTGGACCGAGTGTGCGGATGAAATTGGGATGCCGTGCGACAGGGGAAATGACCTTGTCCCCGAAAACCGTATCCCTTGCTGAGTGATTCAATCCAGCAAGGAGAAACGAAGATGACGAAGACGACGAGAGCGCGCTACACGCTCGAATTCAAACAAGAGGCCGTGCGGCTGGTCGAAGGCGGTCAGAGCATCGCGGCGGCCGCCCGCACTCTGGGCGTGGTCGATCAGACCCTGTTCAACTGGGTCAAAGCCCAGCGTGCCGGCAAGCTCACTGGCGCCGACAGCAAGTTGGTGAGCGCCGAGCAGATGGAGATCAGCCGGCTGCGCGCGGAGCTGGCGCGCGTGAAGATGGAGCGCGACATTCTGGGAAAAGCGACGGCGTACTTCGCAAAGGCATCGAAGTGAAGTACGCC
>PGEI01000028.1 GCA_002894305.1 Comamonadaceae bacterium CD01 | reverse complement strand
AGGTGTCAACTTAAACCAATCAGCCTCCTTGAAACCCGGGGCGGTTCAATCAACCAACGCCAGAGAGATGCAAGGAGCATATGCCTCACGATCGAGAGCTGCGTACCGGCACTGCAGAATCATTACCTGAAACGAACGGAACATTGCCCGTGAAATTGCATTTCATACGCGGCTCCCTTCGCCCTGAACAAAAGCACGCTGGCGATGCGCCAAGATCAGTGCAATGGCGCATGAAGCTATTCGCGTGCGGCGCGAGTCCGAGCGACTGGTGAGCACAATCGGCACGCGCGCGCCCATCACGATCCCCGCGCTATCGGCTTGGCCCATGTATTCCAGTTGCTTGGCCAGCATGTTGCCGCTTTCCAGGTCGGGAACGACCAGGATGTCGGCTTGCCCGGCCACGGCGGACTTGATGCCCTTGACGCGCGCGGCATCGGGAGAGACGGCGTTATCAAAGGCCAGTGGCCCGTCGAGCACACCTCCGGTGATCTGGCCACGATCAGCCATCTTGCACAGTGCCGCAGCATCCAGGGTTGAAAGCATGCGCGGGTTGACGGTTTCGACCGCCGCCAGGATCGCCACCTTGGGCTCGGCAATGCCGATGGCGCGCGCCAAGTCGATGGCGTTGCGCACGATGTCGGCCTTGATTTCGAGCGTCGGAGCGATATTGATGGCGGCGTCGGTGATGATGAAGGGCCGTGGGTAGCTGGCCGTCTGCATGATGTAGCAGTGCGTCAATCGGCGCTCGGTGCGCAGGCAGGCTTCGGGCGCCAGGATGGCACCCAGGTACTCATCGCTGTGCAAGCTGCCTTTCATCAGCGCCTGCACCTCGCCCTTGCCAGCCAGCCGGGCGGCGGTGGCCGCTGCGGCGTGGCTGTGCGGCACATCGACGACCTCGCTGTCTCCCAGTTCCAACCCCGTGTCGGCCGCAACGGCACGCAACTTGGCGAGCGGCGCCACCAATACTGGCGAGATGACGCCGGCATCGCGCGCGTCCAAGGCACCCCCCAAGCTGAGCGCGTCGCAAGGGTGCACCACCGCGGTGCGAACCGGGGCCATGGTTTTGACATGGGCGATAAGACGCTCGACACCACTTGGAGGATCGGCGCGAACGCCCTCAGGGGCTTGTTCATTCATGTGATTTCTTTGCCTTGCTTGCGCCAGTTGAACGCCAGCCTGACGTACCGATGTTGTCGCTGGCCTTCACTGGCGCCCGTGCGGCTGAAGATGGCGGGCCACCATCTCGGCTCGACTGGCGCACCAGCATTACCGGAACTGGCGCGATGCGCGCTACTTGCTCCGCATCGCTGCCCAGCAGCAGCCGGTTCATGCCGCGACGTCCGTGGGTGCCCAGGATGACCAGGTCGCAATCGTTGATCTCGGTCTGATGCGCGATCTGTTCCGACACGCGTTCGGTGCCGCTTTCAAGCAGCACCGTCTCTGTGGCAATTCCTTCCCGGCGGAGCCGACTCGCAGCCTCATCCAGCAACGTCTGGCCGGCTTTGAGGAAGCGTGGGCGGACATCCTTGATGTAGACCTCGGGACGTTCGAAACCCGTGCTGTGGCGGGTTGGTTCGACGATATGCAGCAAGATCACGGTGGCGCCGCTCAGGCGTGCCAGTTCTGCCGCATGATCGAGCGCCAGGAAGGATGTGGGACTGCCGTCCAGCGGCACCAGAAATCGGGAATACATGGAACTCCTCCGGGAGGCGCTGACTGCCGCGCGGGAAACCGCCCGCAAGGGCTGCGGGCTCTCCCGACTCATGACATGTGCTGGCCACCGTTCATCGCCACGTTGCTGCCCGTCATGAAAGCAGCAGCGTCACTGGCGATGAAGGCCACCAGCGCCGCGATCTCATCCGGCTGGCCGAGGCGACCCACCGGAATCGCTTCGATGACCTTCTGGCGCACGTCCTCGCGCACCGCCATCACCATTTCGGTGGCCAGATAGCCCGGCGAGACGGTGTTGACCGTCACGCCCTTGCGTGCCACCTCCTGCGCCAGCGCCTTGGTGAAGCCATGCACGCCAGCCTTGGCCGCCGAGTAATTGGTCTGGCCGAACTGACCCTTGCTGCCGTTGATGGACGAGACGTTGACGATGCGCCCCCAGCCACGCTCCACCATCGGATCGATGAATGGCTTGGTGACATTGAACATGGAGTCCAGGTTGGTGCGCAGCACGGCGTCCCAGCCGGCCTTGTCCATCTTGCGCAGGGTCGCGTCGCGGGTGATGCCGGCGTTGTTCACCAGGATGTCAACGTGGTGGCCGTCCGCCTGAATCTGACGCGCCAAGGCCTGGGTCGATTCCCAGTCGCCGACATCGACGCCGTAGGCCGTGAACCGGTAGCCTTTGGTGTCCTGCGCGTCAAGCCAGGCGGCGACCTTCTCGTTGCCGGGCGTGTGCGTGATGATGACGCGGTGGCCCGCGTCGTCCAGCGCGCGGGCAATGGCCGCGCCAAGGCCGCGATTGCCGCCAGTGACCAGGGCGGTTCGTCCCGAACTGCTCATATGCGCCTCCTCACTTTTTGGCCTTGCCCTGAGGCGCGGCGCCTGGCGCAGTCCAGGGCTGTGTCCATTGCTGACAAAACTGCGCGAAAGTGGCTGTGCCGCCGCTGGCGCCGAATACCTCGGAGACGGATGCCTGCCAGGTAGTCAGCGCTTCACGCAGGCCATCGGCGAATGCCGCCTGGCTCTTGGCAGCAGCCTGGCCGACCGCCTGTGTGTCGCCCATACGGCCTTGGCACAGGCGCCAGAACACCTCGGACGGCAAGGTGGCAAGCGCCTGCCAGTCCGCTGCCTGTTGGAGGTTCTGGATGCGCGAGGTGGTCTCCAGCACGCCACCGGCACTGAGCTGCTGCATGGCTTCGAGCCAGTGGTGACCGCTTTCTTGAAGCAAGCGGGTGATCTGAAGCTGCAACTCGGCATTGGCTTTGTAGAGTTGGATGGGCAGTTCGTTGTTCATGTCAATGCTCCACGGTCATGATGTGCCCCTCCGGGGCGGGTGTAGGCCATGCCTGCGCAACGGCCCGACGAAAGTTGAGGGTGTATTCGTGGCGGTGTTTTGTCCTGTCATCGCATGGCCACATAGGTTCCCGGCGCATCGCCAAGCGGTGCTTGCGTCCCGCCCATGGCAGGCGGCGCGACGCGCCCGGCAGAGCGCTGTGCCAGCCATTGCTGCCATGCCGGCCACCAGGAGCCTTCGTTCAGCGGGGTCTCGGCACGCCACAGTTGCGGATCGATATAGCGATCGCCGGCCGCACGGGTCGCCATCTGGAAGCTGCGCCGGGGGTGTCCCGGCTCGCTGACGACGCCGGCGTTGTGCCCGCCGCTGGTGAGAACAAAGGTCAGTTCCGCATCGCTGAGCAGGTGCATCTTGTACACGGACGGCCAGGGGGCGACGTGATCGCGCACCGTGCCGACGATGAACATGGGCACCTCGATGTCGGCCAGCGCCACGGGTCTCCCGCCGACGCGGTAGCGCCCCTCGGCCAGGTCGTTGTCCAGATACAGGCGCCGCAGGTACTCGCTGTGCATGCGGTACGGCATGCGGGTCACGTCGGCATTCCAGGCCATCAGGTCATTGAAGGTCTGACGCTCACCCAACAGGTATTCGCGCACCCGTCGCGACCAGATCAGGTCGCGTGAGTTGAGCATCTGGAACGCGCCAGCCATCTGCTTGCCGTCGAGATAGCCCTTGTCCCACATGCCGGCTTCCAGCCATGCCAATTGACTGTCGTCGATGAAAAGCGCGATCTCGCCCGACTCGCGGAAATCAGTCTCCGATGCCAGCAGCGTCAGGCTTTGCAGACGCTCGTCGCCATCGCGCGCCATCGCGGCGGCGGCGATCGCGAGCAAGGTGCCGCCCAGGCAATAGCCGACCGCCTGCACCTTGCGTTCGGGCACGATGGCCGTGACCGCATCCAATGCGTCCATGACCCCCAGCCAGCGGTAGTCCTCCAGGCCGAGGTCACGATCGGCCGCCGTCGGGTTCTTCCATGAAAGGATGAACACCGTGTGCCCCTGATCGACCAGGTACTTCACCATCGAGTTGTGCGGCGACAGGTCGAGGATGTAGTACTTCATGATCCAGGACGGCACGATCAGTACCGGCTCCGCATGCACATCCGGCGTCGTGGGTGAGTACTGGATCAACTCGATCAGGTGGTTTCGAAACACCACCTTGCCTGGGGTGACCGCCACGTCCTTGCCGACCTCGAACCCTTCGACCCCTGCAGGCGCATCGTCGAGCGCGACGCGCCTTGCATCTTCCAGAAAGTTCATGGTGCCGCGCCACAGATTGGCGCCGCCGCTGGCCCGGATCGCATCCAGCACCTCGGGGTTGGTCCAGATGAAATTCGAAGGCGACCACATGTCCAGCCACTGCCGCCCGGCGAAAGTGACCATGTTCTCGTGATGGCGCGACACGCCACGCACGCCTGTGGTGGCGTTGTGCCACCACTGCTGTTGCAGCAAAAAGCCTTGGTGAATCACGTTGAAGGGCCACTGCTGCCAAGCCGGGGCGGCAAAGCGCCGATCCTGCTCCAGCGGTTCGATGCAGGTCGGGCAGTCGTGCGCACTGGCAACGCGCAAGGCATATCGTGCAAGGCGCTGCTGCTTGTGCAAACCCTTTTCGATCAAGCTGCGTTGCTTGCCTGGGGAAAGGCTCAGGTGCAAGGCCCAGTCGTACCAGGCCAGCAGGCCGGCCGCCGGTGACAGCCCACCCGTGCTGCGCGCCCGCCAAGCGTTCGCAAGCGTATCCAGGGTGTCAGGGCGACAGGCTTCGGGCTGCGCCAGATCGGCCTTGCCGTGTGTTGCGACGTTGCTCATCTCCAACCCTTAATTTAGCAAGTAACATATTACTATCTTATAGCTTATAGGAAAAGTTGCAAGCCTTCCGCAGGGGCACCAAATTTTTCAGCCACCCAAAGCGCAATCACTACCGCTGCTGATGCTGCAGTCCGACGATCAAGCACCTTTCGATCTGCCTGGAAGGCGATACAGCTTCTTGAGTTGCATCAAGTTGACCGATCCGCTCTCCCCAGGAAAGGGCCCACAGTCCTGCCTCACCCGACAAGTTTCCGATCTTGCATCATGGTCATTTTGCGTGTTACGATAGTAATAGATCACTAACTACATGGAGTCCGAATCGTGAGTCAACGCCCCCAATACCTGTCCGCCGAAGATCGGCGTGCGGCCACAGTGCAAGCCGTGGTTGATCTGGCAGCCGAGCAGAACCCGGCCGAGATCACGACCACGGCGATTGCCGACCGAATGGGCCTGACACAGGGCGCGCTGTTTCGCCACTTCCCCACCAAGGAAGCCATCGTGGAAGCCACGATGTCGTGGGTCGGCGAACGCCTTCTGGTCAGCGTGGACAAGGCGGCCGAGGGCGCCGCATCTCCCGCCGCCGCGCTCGAAGCGATGTTCATGACGCACATCGACTTCGTGTCCAAGCACCCGGGCGTGCCACGCATGTTGTTCGGAGAGTTGCAGCGCTCTGGCGAAACGCTCGCCAAGCGCATGGTGCAAACCCTGATCCGCCAGTACGAGCAGCGCCTGCGCCGCCTGATGGAAGCGGGCAAGGCGCAGGGCGAGCTGAGCGCGGAGCTGGACGTGGACGCCGCCGCCGTGCTGTTCATCGGCACGATCCAGGGACTGGTCATGCAGTCCCTGCTGGCCGGCAAGGTCAGCCGGATTCGTCGCGATGCGCCCGCCGTGTTCGCCATCTATCGCCGTGGCATCGAAAGCGGCGCATGAAGCACCCGTCCAGTCCACAAGCGGCACGACGATCCAGCAAACCCTCCAAAGAACCGGGAGCCATGAACATGACTGCACACAGCGGGCGCGGAATCTGGATGCGTGTGATCGCCCTGATTGCCATCGCATTTGGTCTGCTGACCATCAGGGAAGGCGGCGCCGTTCTGTTTTTTGACGGCGCGGCGCGTGCCGCAGCCGGAAGCTACGTGCCGTTCGTGCTCTGGTTCAACTTCCTGGCCGGGTTTGCCTACGTCATCGCTGGCGCCGGGTTGTGGATGCGCCGGCGCTGGGCCGCATGGATGGCGATGGCTATCGCGGTGGCAACGGCGCTCGTATTCCTGGCCTTCGGAGTGCATATGGCGCTGGACGGCGCTTGGGAGCGGCGCACGCTCATTGCCATGACGCTGCGTACGTTGGTGTGGGTTGGCATCGCGACCATGGCTTGGCGTCGATCAACAGCGCATGCACCGACCACGCGCGAGCAGTGAGCATCTCTTTCTAGCGGAAACCCATCAATGACAACTCCGAACCTCCCTACAAGAAAAGCCCGTTGGGCCGTGATCATTGTTGCCCTGCTCGCCCTTGGCGGTGCACTGGCGTTCTGGTTCACGCGCGGCCATGACAACCAGGATGCATTGCGCCTCTACGGCAACGTCGACATCCGCGAGGTTCAACTGGCTTTCCGCCAGCCCGGGCGCGTCACGCAAATGGCTTTCGATGAGGGTGATGCCGTCACCGCCGGCGCGCGCCTTGCCACGCTCGATGCGCAGCCGTATCGGGACGCCCTGGCAGCCGCACAAGCCCAGGTACAGGTGGCGCAGGCGGAGCTGGGCAAGCTGCGCCGCGGCCTGCGGCCGCAGGAAATCACCCAGGCACGCGAGGCGCTCAGACAAGCGCAGGCGCAGGCGCTTGACGCCGAGCGCAACTTCCAGCGCCAGAGCAGCCTGTTGGCGTCGGGTGCCAGCAGCCAGCGCACGGTCGATGCCGCACGCGCCGCCAGGGATCAGGCGGCCGCGGGTGTCGAATCCGCCAAGGCCGCCCTGTCGCAAGCATCCGAGGGCTTTCGCAAGGAAGACATTGAGGCAGCGCAGGCTCGCCTTGCAGCCGCGCAGGCAGCCGCGGCGCAGGCCACCACTTCCCTGGCGGACACCGAACTGACGGCACCCAGCAACGGCACCATCATCGCGCGGGTGCGCGAGCCCGGCAGCATGGTGGCCAGCCAGAGCACGGTCTACAGCCTGAGCCTGGACAAGCCCGTGTACGTGCGCGCCTACGTGGGCGAGCGGGATCTGGGCCGCATCGCACCGGGCACCGTGGTACACGTCAAGAGCGATTCCGGGGAAAAGGTCTATCGCGGCCAAGTCGGCTTCATCTCGCCGCGCGCCGAGTTCACGCCAAAGACGGTGGAGACGACGGACTTGCGCACGGATCTGGTGTACCGCCTGCGCATCGTCATTGACGAGGCCGACAGCGACGCCGCCTTGCGTCAGGGCATGCCGGTGACGATCGCGGTCGATGCCAAGCCGGCCTCCAGCACGCGCGTAGGGGAGCGTTGAGATGCAGGCCAACGCCGCCATGGCCGCCACGCCGACAAGCGCTGTCGCCGCTGCCGCCGTCGTCATCGAAGGCGTGGACAAGCATTTCGGCAAGGTGCGGGCCCTGCGCAGCTTGAGCGCGCACATCCACTACGGGCGGTTGACCGGTCTGGTCGGCCCGGACGGCGCCGGCAAGACGACGCTGATGCGCATTCTGACCGGCCTGCTGGTGCCCAACGCCGGTCGCGTCACCCTGGCTGGCTTTGACGTGGTCAAGGACAACGACGCCATCCATGTCGCCAGCGGTTATATGCCGCAGCGCTTCGGCCTGTACGAAGACCTGTCGGTGATGGAGAACATGCGCCTGTACGCGCAGCTGCGCGGCATGGACGCGGATCGCAATGCCGATCTGTTTGCCGAGTTACTCGATTTCACGCGGCTGGGGCCTTTTACGAAACGCTTGGCCGGCAAGCTCTCCGGCGGCATGAAGCAAAAGCTGGGGCTGGCCTGTGCGCTGATGGCGCGGCCCAAGGTGCTGCTGCTGGACGAGCCCGGCGTCGGCGTCGATCCGGTCAGCCGCCAGGATTTGTGGCGCATGGTGCAGGCGCTGACCGATGAGGGCATGGCCGTGGTCTGGTCCACCGCCTACCTCGACGAGGCCGAGCGCTGCGAGAGCGTGTTGCTGCTGAACCAGGGGCAACTCTTGTTCGATGGCCCGCCGCAGCAACTCACCGCACAGCTCGAAGGCCGCAGCTTTCGCCTGGAAAACGTCGGTGCCGAGCGCCGGGCAGTTCTGACCGAGGCACTCGATCTGGAGAGCGTGAGCGACGGAGTGATCCAGGGCGCCGGCGTGCGTGTGGTACTGCGGGACGGTGCGCAGGCAAGCCAAATCCAGTCGCTGGCTGATCGTGCGCGCGTAGCGCTAGCCCCGGTGCCCGCACGCTTTGAAGACGCTTTCATCGATTTGCTTGGCGGCGGCCCTGGTGGGACTTCGACACTGGCCGAGCGCCTGTCACCGGTCGAACTGGGTTCCGACATTGCCGTGTCCTGCCGCAACCTCACGAAACGCTTCGGCGAATTCACCGCCACAGACCAGGTCAGTTTCGAGGTGCGCAAAGGCGAAATCTTCGGTCTGCTCGGCCCCAATGGTGCCGGCAAGTCCACCACCTTCAAGATGCTGTGCGGCCTGTTGAAACCCACTGCTGGTGAAGCGCATGTGGTGGGCCATGATCTGCGCCGCGCCACCGGCGCAGCCAAGAGCCGGCTGGGCTACATGGCGCAGAAGTTCTCGCTCTACGGCCTGCTGTCGGTGCAGCAGAACCTGGAATTCTCCGCCGGCGTCTACGGGCTGGAAGGCAACACCCGGCGCGAGCGCATAGCGGAAATGGTCGAGACCTTCGACCTGTCGGACTGGCTGTCCGCCACACCCGATTCCCTGCCGCTAGGCCACAAGCAACGCCTGGCCCTGGCCTGCTCACTCATGCATCGGCCACCCGTGCTGTTCCTCGATGAGCCTACTTCGGGCGTGGACCCGATCACCCGGCGCGAGTTCTGGACCCACATCAACGGCCTGGCGCGCAAGGGCGTGACCATCATGGTCACCACCCACTTCATGGACGAGGCCGAATACTGCGATCGCGTCGCCATGCTCTCGCGCGCACGCCTGATCGCGTTGGACACGCCCGATGCGCTCAAGCGCGCCGCAGCCAATGTCGAACACCCCGACCCGACCATGGAGGACGCCTTCATTCACCTGGTGGAATCTGCCGACCGCGAGATGGAGGCCGCCGCATGAACGCTGTAGCACAACGCAAGGAAGGGGCTGCTTTGGAGCTGGGCGATTTGCGCCGGTTTGACCTGCGGCGACTGATGGCCCTGGTGACCAAGGAAAGTTATCAGGCGCTGCGCGACCCCTCGACGCTCTTGATCGCCTTCGTGCTGCCGGTGGTGTTGCTGCTGCTGTTCGCCTATGCGGTGTCGCTGGATGCCAAGGAGGTTCGCGTCGGCGTGGTGCTGGAGTCTCCCGGTGCATCGGCGCAGTCGCTGGCCGCCGCCTTTTCGGGAACCCGCTTCCTGAAGACGCAATTCGCCCATGACCGGCGCGAAGTGGCCGACCAGCTCGTCTCCGGCGCACTGCGCGGCTACGTCGTCATTCCGCAGGATTTCGAGCAGCGCCTGGCCCAGCGCGGAGCAGAGCCGCTGGTGCAAATCATCACCGATGGCTCCTATCCCAACACCGCCAACTACGTCGAGAACTACGCCCGCGGCGTGGTGCAGACCTGGCGTGCCGGGCTGGATGTCGCGGCACCCGCGCAGTCCGTCGTGCTGGAGCCACGCTACTGGTTCAACCCCGAGCTGGAAAGCCGTCGCGCGCTGATTCCCGGGGCCATTGCCATCGTCATGACCATCATCGGCACCATGCTGACCGCGCTGGTGGTGGCGCGCGAATGGGAGCGCGGCACCATGGAGGCGGTGCTGTCCACGCCCGCGTCGGTGGCCGAAATCCTGATCGGCAAGCTGCTGCCGTACTTCGTGCTCGGCATGCTGTCCACGCTGGGCGCGGCGGCCTTAGCCGTGTTCGTGTTCGGCGTGCCGATGCGCGGCTCTCTGGCGGCGCTGCTGCTCTTGTCGGCGGTGTTCATGGTGCCGGCGCTGGGCCAGGGCCTCTTGATTTCGTCGCTGGCGCGCAACCAGTTCCTGGCGGCGCAGATCGCCCTGTTCACGGGCTTTCTGCCGGCCTTCATGCTCTCGGGCTTTCTGTACGAGATCGATGCGATGCCGGCGCCGATCCGCGCCATCACTCGGGCGGTTCCGGCGCGCTACTTCGTCGATTCGCTCAAGACCGTATTTCTCGCCGGCGACATCTGGGCCGTGTTCCTGCCCAACCTGGCGGCCATGGCGGCGATCGGGGCGTTGTTCTTCGCCATCGCCAAGCGCGCCACGCGCAAGAACCTGGAGTGACGCGATGTTGACCTCCGCCTTCTCGTTCACCCGCCTGCGCGCCCAGTTCATCAAGGAAGTGCTCAGCGTGCTGCGCGACCCGCGCAGCCGCATGGTGGTGTTCGTGCCGCCCATCCTGCAACTGCTGGTATTCGCCTTTGCCGCCACGCTTGAGGTGCGCAACGTCGACATCGCCGTCTACAACCAGGACGCCGGACGTTGGTCGCACGAACTGGTGCAGCGCCTGGACAGCGCCCGCTTCATCACCCACGTCCGGCATGTGGACAGCCAGCGGCAGTTGCACGAGATGATCGACCGCGGCGAGGTGATCGCCGCGCTCGCCATTCCCGTGGATTTCTCGCGCACCATCGCCGCCGGCGACAGCGGCCGCGCCCAGGTTCTGGTCGATGGCCGGCGCAGCAACTCGGGCCAGATCACCGTAGCCTACCTGTCCACTATCGCCGCCGACGTTGGCGCCGAGGTCGTGCCCGACGCGCAGGCGCCAACGCCGGTGGTGGTGCGCCACTGGTTCAACCCCAACCTGGTCTACCGCTGGTTCATCGTGCCTGGGCTCACGGGCATCCTGGCGCTGTTCAGCGCGCTGCTCATCACCTCGCTGTCGATTGCACGCGAACGTGAACTCGGCACGTTTGATCAGCTGCTGGTGTCGCCCACCTCGACGCCCGAGATCATCATCTCCAAGTCGCTGCCGGCGCTCGCCATCGGCACGCTCTTGGGCCTGTTCATGATCAGCGCCGGCGTGTTCCTGTTCGGCATTCCGTTTACCGGCTCGTTCGCGCTGCTGCTCGCCAGCCTGGTGCTGTTCATCCTGTCGGTGGTCGGCATCGGCCTGATGATTTCTGCCGTGAGCATGACCCAGCAGCAGGCCATCCTGGGGGCGTTCGCCATTGGCGTGCCGGCGGTGCTGATGTCGGGCTTTGCGACGCCGGTGGAAAACATGCCGCTCGTCCTGCAGTGGCTGGCCCAGGCCATTCCGCTGACCCACTTCCTCATCATCGTCGAAGGCAGCTTCCTCAAGGCCATGCCGCCCGGCGACATTCTCGCCAGCCTCTGGCCGCTGGCGCTCATTGCGCTGGCCACGCTGACGATGGCCACCGTATTCGTCCGAGGACGCCTGCAATGAAAACCAAAACCCGCCACCTCTCCTCGCGCACGCCAGCCGCACCGCCGGCGTCCAGGCGCTTGCGCCCGCTCGGGCTGGCCCTGTCCTGCGTGCTGCTGACCGCCTGTGCGGCCGTGGGCCCCGACTACCGCGAGCCGCCTCCTGTGGACATCGGCAGCGGTTGGACCTTGCCTCTGGCGAGCGAATCGCAGTCCGCGGACCTGGCCCGCTGGTGGTTCGCGTTGGACGACCCCATCCTTGACCGCCTGATGGGCACGGCACTGGCACAGAACCTGGATCTGCGCCAAGCCGCGGCACGCATCGACGAGGCGCGCGCCCTGCGCGACCGCGTGGCTGGCGACCAGATGCCCACCGTGAGCGCGGGCACCAGCGTGAACCGACGCGGGCAAAGCAAGAACGGCCCCTTGCCCGTGGGCTCGATTCCCGGCATGGACGCCACCCAGACCATCTACGATGCGGGCTTCGATGCGGCCTGGGAGGCCGATCTATTCGGCGCCAAGCGCCGCGCCCTGGAAGGCGCCAGCGCCCGCCTGCAAGCCACCGAAGTCGAAGCACAGGGTGTGCGCATGCGCATCGTGGCCGAGGTCGCACGCACCTGGTTCACCGCCGTTGGTGCTGGATACGAACTGCATGCACAACAAGCCACGCTGGATACGCTGCAGCAGACCTTGGAGCTGGTGCGCCTGCGGCATGCATTGGGCGACGCATCCGCCGCCGATGTGGAGGCGGCTTATGCGCAGTGGACTGCCGTCAACGCACTGCTGCCGGACATCCAGGCCCGCCAGCGCGCCGCGGTGCTGGGCCTGGGCGTGCTCTTGGGCGCTCCACCGGAGCGTGAACTGGCATTGCTCGACGGCCCCTTGGCACCGTGCACGCTGCGGGCCCTGCCGGTGGGCGAACGTGCTGATCTTCTGCGCCGCCGCCCTGACGTGCTGGCCGCGGAACGGCGTCTGGCGGCGAGTTCTGCCGACATCGGCGTGGCCACGGCCGAGCTGTTCCCCAAGCTCTCCATCGGTGTCGGCGGCGGGTTTCAGGCGCTCAGCACGGGCAACTGGTTCGATGCATCCAGTTCACGGTTTTCCATCCTGCCGCTGATTTCCTGGCGTCTGTTCGATGGTGGCCGCGTGCGTGCCGAGATTCGGGCACGCGAGGCCGCCGAGCAGCAGGCGGCGCTGGCCTATGAGCAGGCGGTGTTGGCGGCGCTGGGTGACGCCGAGCGTGCGCTGGGCGACTACCACGGCGGGCTGGACACGTTGGAGCGCCGTGCCATGGCCCTGGATGCGGCACGAACCAGCTACGGCTACGCCAAGGCTCGCTACGCCGCGGGCGATGTTGCACTGGTGGAGCTGCTGGCCGCCCAGCGCAGCCTGCACGAAGCCGAGACTGCGGCCGCACGTGCGCATACCAGCGCCGCCGTGCAATTGGTGGCGCTGTACAAGGCGCTCGGGGGCGGCTGGGAGGTATCCAACATGACGCCAAGCGCCGCCCATTCGCCTACAGGCGCCGCCGCACCCACGCCTCGTGCAAGTCGCTCCGGCATGCCTGCAAGCGCCGCCGCGACGGAACACCTCACAAGCCAAAGCGCGGAACGCGAAACCCTTACTCACTTGATCATCAACAGGCCAACCGAAGGAGCCAAGCCATGACCACCACCGCCTTTTTCATTCCGCCCGTGAACCTGATGGGCGCGGGCTGTCTTCGTGATGCAGCCAAGGCCATCCAGTCCTATGGCTTCAGGAAAGCACTGATCGTGACCGACCTTCCCTTGGTTCGTCTCGGACTGGTCGGCAACGTGCGCGACCTTCTTGCCAGCCACGGCGTGGATACCCTGGTTTTTCATGGAGTGCAGCCCAACCCGACGACCAAGAACGTGGCCGATGGGCTGAAGCAACTGCGCGACAACGATTGTGATTTCGTCATCTCGCTCGGCGGCGGTTCGCCGCACGACTGCGCCAAGGGAATCGCATTGGTCGCTGCCAATGGCGGAACGATCAAGGACTACGAGGGACTTGACCAGTCGGCCAAGCCGCAGCTGCCCTTGGTGGCGATCAACACCACGGCTGGAACGGCCAGCGAAATGACGCGCTTTTGCATCATCACCGACGAGGCGCGCCACGTGAAGATGGCGATCGTCGACAAGCACACGACGCCCATTCTCTCGGTCAACGACCCCGAGCTGATGCTGCTCAAACCCGCCAGCTTGACCGCCGCCACCGGCATGGATGCCCTTACGCACGCGGTGGAGGCCTATGTTTCAACCATTGCCACGCCGATCACCGATGCCTGCGCACTCAAGGCCGTGGCATTGATAAGCCAATGGCTGCGCAAGGCGGTGGCTGACGGGCGAAACGTCGAAGCGCGCGAACAGATGGCCTATGCGCAGTTCCTCGCCGGCATGGCCTTCAACAATGCCTCGCTGGGCTACGTGCACGCCATGGCGCATCAACTGGGCGGCTTCTACGACCTGCCGCACGGTGTGTGCAACGCCGTCCTGCTGCCGCACGTGCAGGCCTACAACAAGCAGGTCGCTGCGGGACGCCTCGCCGACATCGCCCGCGCGATGGGGGAAAAGACCGATGGCCTGGGCGACGAGGCCGCCGCGGATCTGTGCCTATTGGCGATTCGCCAATTGTCCGCCGACATCGGCATTCCCCACGGGCTGTCACAGCTTGGCGTTCAGGCCAAGGACTTTCCCACCCTGGCCACCAATGCGCTCAAGGACGCGTGCGGACTGACCAATCCAATACAGGCGTCGCACGAGGAAATCAGTGCCATTTTCGCGGCGGCCATGTAGCCGTCGGCGTGATTTCCCGAACCCGTTCTATCCCACCATCAAGGAGTGCCTCCATGCAAACGAACGTAGGAAACCTCGATCGCATCGCGCGCGTCGTCATCGGCCTGATCCTGCTCAGCTTGCCGTTGTGGCTGGATTCGCCATGGCGGTGGCTGGGGCTCATCGGAATCATGCCGCTGATTACCGGCCTGGCGGGTCGCTGTCCGGGCTATCGCCTGCTCGGCGTGAACACCTGTCCAATGCAAAAGAAGAAGCCCGAGTGAGCATCCCATGAAACTGAAATTTCTGGGTGCTGCGCGCGAAGTCACCGGGTCGTGCTTCCTGGTGGAGGCGGCGGGCCTGCGCTTCCTGGTGGATTGCGGCATGGTTCAAGGGGGCTCTGCGGCGGCGGCGCGCAACCGCGAGCCATTTCCGTTCGACCCGGCAGCTATCGATTTCGTGCTCCTGACCCATGCCCACATCGACCACAGCGGGCTATTGCCCAAACTCACCCGCGCCGGGTTCAAAGGGGCCATCTACACCACTCCCGCCACGGTTGATCTGCTGGGCGTGATGCTGCCCGACAGTGCACACATCCAGGAGAGCGATGCAAAACGCAGTGCCAAGCGGTTCCGCGGAAAGGACCCGCTGCCGCCGCTGTACACGCTGCAGGATGCGCGCGAATGCCTGCAGCAGGTACGAGGCATCGAATACGACCGGGAGTTCGCGCCCCGGGTCGGGGTGCGCGCGCGCTTTAGCGATGCCGGGCACATCCTCGGTTCGGCCATCATCGAAGTCTGGGTCACCGAGTACGGCTACCCGACAAAACTGGTATTCAGCGGCGACCTTGGCCAGCCGGGACGCCCGATATTGCGCGACCCGACACCCATCGAGGACGCCGACATCCTCGTCATCGAGTCCACCTATGGCAACCGCCAGCACAAGGACTTTTCGGCAACCGAAGAGGAGATGATCGGCATCGTCGAGAAAACCCTGTTCGAACGCGGTGGCAACGTCATCGTGCCGGCCTTCGCGGTCGGTCGAACCCAGGAAGTCCTGTACCACCTGCACCGTCTCACCAGCGAGGGGCGGCTGCGGCAACCGAGGGTATTCGTTGATTCGCCGATGGCCACGGAAGCCACGCGCATCACGCGCGAGCACCTTGAGCTGTTCGACGAGCAGGCCAAGCGCTTGGCCGGGTGGCACGCGCGCGGCGAAAACCTGCCGTATCTGCATTTCACGGAAAGCGCCGACGAATCCATGGCGCTGAACCAGATTCGTTCGGGCGCGATCATCATTTCCGCCAGCGGCATGTGCGACGCGGGACGCATCCGGCACCACCTGCGCCACAATTTGCCGCGCAAGGAATGCAGCGTCCTGTTCTCCGGCTTTCAGGCGCAGGGAACACTGGGCCGCCAACTGGTCGATGGCGCGGCGCGCGTGCGCATCTTCGGCGACGACATTCCGGTGCGCGCGGCGATCCACAGTGTCGATGGGCTCTCGGCGCACGCCGACCAACCAGCCCTGATGGCCTGGGCCCGAGGCTTCAAGCAAGCCCCCGAGCAAACCTTTGTAGTGCATGGGGAGCCGTCCGCCGCGCAGGCTTTGGCGGAACTCCTGCAACAGCAGCTTGGCTGGCAGGTCTCGGTGCCCGAGCGCGGCCGGGTCGTTCCGTGGCCGGATTTTCTGGTGGTCGAGCGATGACACCGCCCGCTGATCCTGACGAGCGCCTGCGCGCCATCCTCGATTCACCCACATACCGCCTTGCGTATGAAGACATCGATTTGCTTGGCCAGGACGATCTGCGCCCGCTGCGTCTCCAACTCGAACTGCTCAAGCCCGAACGCATCTTGCGTGAGCAAGGCGTGCATTCGACCGTGGTGGTGTTTGGCAGTGCGCGCGTAAGCGATGCTGCCACTGCACGCGACCGGCTCGCTGTGCTGGAGCAGCGAGCGGGCACCATGCCAGGGAATTCGACGCTTGGGCGGGAACTAGTCTTGGCCCGTCGCCGCGTGGAACAGGCACGCTATTACGAAGAGGCACAGCGCTTCGCTCAACTGATCTCTGCTCGTTTCCAGCAGGAGGGACGATGCGATTTCGTCGTCATCACCGGTGGCGGCCCCGGCATCATGGAGGCAGCCAATCGCGGTGCTTTCGATGCCGGGGCTCGCTCGATCGGCCTCAACATCACGTTGCCGCACGAACAAGCGCCGAACCCCTACATGTGTCCGGAGCTGGCGTTCCGGTTCCACTATTTCGCGCTGCGCAAAATGCATTTCTTGCTGCATGCGAAAGGTCTGGTGGCCTTCCCCGGTGGCTATGGAACGCTCGACGAACTGTTCGAGGTGCTGACCCTGATCCAGACCGGGAAGATGCAACGGATTCCGGTGGTTCTTGTCGGTCGCGACTTCTGGAGCCGAGCCGTTGATTTCGATCTTCTGCTCGACGAAGGCTACGTATCGCCGTCCGATCTCGACTTGTTTACCTGCGTCGACAAAGCCGAGGAAATCATGGGTGCCTTGGAACGCTTTTACGTCGATAGGGCAACAGATGGCGCGCCATCATGATGCGCATCGGCAGCCTTCACGCGCGGCTGTCCAAGGCCAATGCGCAATGGTCGATGCGCAGTATCACGCCGCTGATTGCGTGCGCGGTACTCGGCTCGACTGCCGCCCGTGGCGCGGAGCCCGCATTCTCGGATGGTATTTCCCGCTGCCTGCCAGAGCACGCCTTGCACTGGAGAGGTGGAACCCTGCGCCTGGAGAACGATTTGTTCACGGGCACCGACCGCAACTACACCAACGGTGTGGCGCTGAGCGTGGTTTCGCGCGATCTGCAAGGCGCGCTCCGCCCGGAGTGTCTGCCCCAACCGATTGCCTGGTACACCCGCTTCATCGGCTGGGCTGATCCCGAGTTCTGGCGCGACTCTGGCGCCCAATCGGCATCGCAAAACATCGTCGTGCGCTTCGGCCAGTCCATGTACACGCCCGAGGACAAGACGCGCACCGATATGATTTCCGACGATCGCCCGTACGCCGGCCTGCTGTACCTGGGTTTGGCATGGAATCACCGCGTCCACCCACAGGCCGCCAGCTATGAAATACTTGATGTGCGCGAACTGACCCTGGGCGTGATTGGCCCCTGGTCGTTGGCGGAGCAATCGCAGGATCTGGTGCATCGGGTGCGGGGCATCGATCGTTTTCGCGGCTGGGACAACCAGTTGCGCAACGAACCCGCGTTCCAGATGGCGATGGAGCGCAAGTTCAAGTCGTACACAGAGGGTGCCGTCCGGCCGGGGTGGAGCGGCGACGTGATCGGCAGCTATGCCCTGCGGATCGGAAACATCGAAACCGCAGCCAGCACCGGCATGGAATTGCGTGCGGGCTGGAACATTCCGAACGACTTCGGCAGCTATCCGATTCGGCCCGGCGCGGAGAATCGCCCGCCCTCGGGCGTTTCCGACCTGCGCAGAACAGAGCCTCAATCAGCGCGCGCGCCCAAACCCGGAGCGCATGCATTCCTGAATCTGGAGGCCAAAGCCGTTGCCTGGGATTTCTCGCTCGACGGGAATCTGTTTCGGCACAGCCATCACGTCAGTCGACGACCCTGGGTCGCTCAGGCAGCCATTGGCATCAGCAGCCAATGGATTGTTGCCGGGCATGGCGTGCGGCTTGCCGTGATGCGCGTCTGGAGAACCCGCGAGTTCGACCAGCAGATCGGCCATCACGCCTTCGGATCGATTGCGTTGAGCATGGAATTTTGAAATCCCGAAGCCATGCGCCCGCCTGCGAAGCATTCACCAACAACCTCCATGGAGAATCCCGTGAGTTACCTCTTGAACCCTCGACAGCTTTTGACGATCACGTTGTCAGTAGCCTTGGCCACCGCCACCACGGGACTGGGCGCGCAGTCCGCTGACGCTGCAAAGCCGATGGCGCTTCGCAGCGTCATGGAGCGACTTGGCCGTGACATGCAAGCCGTCACCGGTGCGATTTCCAAGGAGGAATGGACACTGGTCGCCGAGTTGGCGCCCAAAATCGCCAAGCATGCCGAGCCACCTCTGGGCGAAAAGATGCGCATTCTTGGCTGGCTTGGCACGGATGCCGGGAAATTCCGGGGTTTCGATGGACAGGTCCAGGACGCTGCGAGCGCCATGGGGGATGCCGCCAAGCGCGGCGACGGCCAGGCCGTTATCGCCGCATTCTCCAAGACACAACAAAGCTGCCTCGCTTGTCACCAAAGCTTCCGACAATCGTTCGTGGAACAGTTTTATGGGAGTCGCTGACACGCATTTGTCCCAGGCCGGTTTGTATGGGGCATCACGATGAGCAACTCCCAGCCGAGCCTCATCCTGGTGCTCAATTGCGGCTCCTCAAGCATCAAGTTCGCCTTGTTCGATGCACAGGCGTGCCCGTTGCCGCGCCAGCCGCTGTGGCACGGCAAGGTGCAAGGGATTGCTGGGCCCGCGCCTGAGTACAGCGACAGTGGCACTGCGCAGCAGCGCATCCATCTGGACCACGAACACCCTCACACCGCCGCTCTGGCGTTGATTCAAGCGCGCATCGTGGCCCGACTCGATGGCCGCCGCATCGTGGCCATCGCGCATCGTGTCGTCCATGGCGGCAGCAGGTACTTCGAGCCAACCGTGGTGACCGATGGCTCCATCGCGGAGCTGCGGGCCTTGATTCCTTTGGCGCCGTTGCACCAACCCTTTCCCCTGAAGGCCATGAGTTTGCTGTTCGAGCAGTGGCCCGGAATTGTTCAGGTAGCGTGCTTCGATACAGCCTTTCACCGCACGGCGCCGAAGGTGGAGCAGATCCTGCCGCTGCCGTACTCGGCCTGGGAACGCGGTCTGCGCCGCTACGGCTTTCACGGCCTTTCATACGACTACATGAGCCACGTCCTGCCCGAGCGCCACGGTGATCTGGCACGCGGCCGCACCATCGTCGCGCACCTCGGCAGCGGGGCCAGCCTGTGCGCGATGCAGAACCTGCAAAGCATCGCCACCACGATGGGATTTTCCGCGCTCGACGGCCTGATGATGGGCACCCGTACCGGCTCGCTCGATCCGGGCGCCCTGCTCTACCTGATGGAGATCGAAAAGCTCTCACTGGAAGAAGTAGGCCGCACGCTCTACAACCAGTCCGGCCTGCTCGGTGTTTCCGGGATTTCGGCCGAGCCGCGCGTGGTGGTGAAGCACGAGAGCGATTCCGGCGAAGTCGGCGAACGCGCCCGCATCGCGTTGGCGCTCTACGTGCGCCGTATCGTGCGGGAGATTGGCGCACTGATCGCAGTCATTGGCGGCCTGGATCTGCTCGTGTTCACTGCCGGTGTCGGTGAGCACAACGCCTTCGTGCGCGAGCGCGTCTGCCGCGACCTGGCATTTATCGGCATCAAGCTGGATGCCGATGCCAACGCCATCGATGCCCCGGTTATCTCCACCACCGACAGCCGGGTGCTGGCCGCGGTGGAGCCTACCAACGAGGAATGGATCACAGCGCGCTATACGCAGGATTTGATAGGCGGCGCGTGATGTCCCAGCCAGGCCGAGCGCGCTCAACTCAACTGACTCTGTAGCCACGCAGGGATTCATCGACATCAAAGAGGGGAAATCGCATGACCACCGCTTCCACCATCCGCCAGTGCTGGCTCGCCGGCCACGGCCCCATCGTCCATCGCGACGAGACCATCAAGCGCATGGAAACTCTGGTGGCCCGTTTGATCGTCGACGGCCGTGTTGCCGACGAGACGACGGCCTACACCCTGCTTGCCGCCGCCGACCGCCTGAGCTGCGTGGCCATGAACGTGGTCGCGCACATGACCTATGCGCGCCGCATCGACCTTTCCGGCGCGGCGCTGTCAGCCGAGGACTTCAAGCCCACGCCCGAAGGCCACACCGGCGGCTCGCTGAACATGGTGCAGGCCTTCGTCGGCTACCTGCTGGCCAACGCGCTCACCGGCAGCACACGCGGCTGGATCATGGGCCAGGGCCATTGTGTCGCCGCCATCGAAGCGGTCAATGCGCTGACCGGCGATGTCTCGCCCGCGCAGCGGGGCCGCTACGACCGCAGCGAGCAAGGCCTGTCGCGCCTGTGTGCCGATTTCTATTCCTATGCCATCGATGCGCAGGGCCGCCCGGCCGTGCCGCTGGGCAGCCATGCCGGCCCCAACACCGCCGGTGCCGTGTCCGAAGGCGGCTACCTCGGCTTTGCCGAACTGCAGTACATCCACATGCCGCTGCCTGGCGAATCGCTGGTCGCCTTCCTCAGTGACGGCGCCTTCGAGGAGCAGCGTGGCCCGGACTGGGCGCCGCGCTGGTGGCGCGCGCAAGACAGCGGCTTCGCTGTACCGGTGATGATCCTCAACGGCCGCCGCATCGAGCAGCGCACCCAGATCATGCAGGAAGGGGGTGCGCAATGGCTGGCCGACGACGTGCGCCACAACGGCTTCGACCCGGTGATCGTCGATGGCCGTGACCCGGCCGCGATCGCCTGGGCAATCGTCGAAGCCGAGGGCGCGCTGCGTGCGTTTGCCGCCGATCCGGATCGCCGCTATCCGGCGCCTCTGCCCTACGTGATCGCCGAGACCGAGAAGGGCTTCGGCTTTCCCGGTGCTGGCAGCAACGTCGCGCACAACCTGCCGTTGGGCGGCAACCCCCACACCGATGTCGCCATGCGTGGGCGGTTCAACGAAAGCGCGGCTGCGCTCTTCGTTGCTCCGGTCGAACTCGACGCGACGCTCACCGCCTTCGCAACCCACGCCGCCCAGCAGCGCCCGCTGGAAAGCGCGCATCCGATGGCGCACCGCCACCCCGCTGCGCCCAGGCTGCCCGAACCGCGCTGGGAAATATCAGGCAGCGAAGGCAGTGCGATGACGGCGCTGGATCAGTGGTTCGTTGAATTCGCCAAAGCCAATCCCGAGCTGCGCATGCGCATCGGCAACCCTGACGAATTGGCCAGCAACAAGATGGGCGGCACGCTGGCGCTGCTCAAGCACCGCGTCAACGAGCCCGAACCCGGTGTGCCTGAGGATTTGCACGGCGCCGTCATCACCGCGCTCAACGAAGAGGCCGTGGCCGCCGCCGCACTCGGCAACAAGGGTGGACTGAACCTGATCGTCAGCTACGAGGCCTTCGCCGTAAAAATGCTCGGCCTGATGCGGCAGGAAATCATCTTCGCCCGCCACCTGCGTCAGGTCGGCCAGCCCGCCGGCTGGCTGTCGGTGCCACTCATCGTCACCTCGCACACCTGGGAGAACGCCAAAAACGAACAGTCGCACCAAGACCCGACGATCGGCGAAGCCCTGCTGGGCGAGATGTCGGACACCTCGCGCGTGTTGTTCCCGGTGGATGGCAACACTGCGGTCGCCGCGCTGCGCGAAGTCTATGCCGGACGCGGGCAACTGGCCTGCCTCATCGTTTCCAAGCGCGACGTGGAGAACCGCTTCGATGCCGAATCGGCGCAACGCCTGATCCGTGACGGCGCGGCCCATCTGATCGGTGACCCCGCCGAGGCCGAAGTGCAGCTCATCGCGCTGGGTGCCTACCAACTCGACGAGGCGATCAAGGCGCAGCAGCACCTTGCCGGGATGGGCAAGCGCGCCTGCGTCACCGTCATCCTGGAACCTGGCCGCCTGCGCATCCCGCGCGATGCCATGGAAGCGGAGTTCGTCGATGAAGACGCCACTGTCAGCACGCTGTTCCCGCAAGGCCTGCCGCGCGTGATCCTCACCCACACGCGCCCCGAGCCCATGCTCGGCATTCTGCGCCGCATCGACAACGGCCCGACCAGGACGCACGCCCTCGGCTACATCAGCCGCGGCGGCACCTTCGATGTCCCCGGCATGCTGTTCGCCAACCGCTGTACCTGGGCGCATACGGTGGATGCCGCAGCGACCGTGGCCGGCTGGAATCGTGAAGCACTGCTCGACCCTGCGCAGCGCGCGGCTCTTGATGGCACCGGCGATCCCAAAGATTTATTGAGCCCGTGAGTCAGGTACGCGAATCCTGTGCCGGTCATGAAGTGCGCCGGCAGCTCCAGGCCGGTGGAGGCGATGTCCTCGCGGTCTGCGCCAGTTCTCAACTGCGCAACGTGCCCAGCAGGTTGCATGTCAGGATCACGCATCGCCTGCACCGCTTATCCAGTCCCTGTTCGTCCAGGGAGTCGGCGCGCTGCTGCATCGCCTGCTTGGTTCCCTCACCGGAGCCCAGGTTGCTCAGGCCCGCCCTGCTGCCATTCGAGCCGGGTGGCCCCGATCACGCGGGCCTGCCGCTCGATGGGCAGGTACGATTTCAGCTCAATGGCCACACCACCCAGACGCTGCACGTCATGGCGGCGGCCCTGCTCGGGCTGATCGTTCGGCACCTTCCATAGCCCTTCGACCACGCGCTCCATGGTGCTGGCACGGCGTGGTGCCTCCAAGTGCCCGAACGTGGCTAGACACTTTGCACGGGGGCGAATGGGCCTGCCTTGGGCATACCCTCACCCTGCTTGGCATGTCCTTCAATGGGACAGCTTGACGGCCTTCCAGCCGCTGTGGCTGAAATACTTGCCGTAGGCGTTGGAGGCCTGCGCGACCTGCACCACGCCGGCGGCGCGCTTGCCTTCTCCGTGCTTGCCCTGGGCGGCCTCGGCGCCCGCCACCAGGTCGGCCACGATGATGTGCAGCTGGGCGTCCGCCTCGGGGGGCAACTTGCAGTTTTCCACCATGTAGGCGACCTGCTGGCCGACGGCGTTGCCGAAGGCGTCGTAGTCGGCCGCCGTGGCCTTGCCTGCATGGGCCGCGGGCAGGATTTTCGTCACCGATGCATGGACGGCCGTCATGGCCTGGCGCAGCGGCGCGTCGGTGTCCCATTTCTTGCCGGCGTTGAGTTGCAACTGGTGGGTTTCGGCGCTGCCGTGGCTGTCGTGCGCGCTCGCGGCCATCGAGGTCAGGGGGACTGCCAGGGCGGCGGCCAGCAGCAGTGTGGTGAGTTGTTTCATGGAAATGCTCCGTTGAAAGTTGAACCATGCAAGGTGGCCGTGCGGGTTGCCTGGCTGCCTTGCCCTCTTCAACGAAGCGCGCGTCTGAATGTTCCATGTGTTTTGCATCTTTGGTGCACGGCCTTATTTGCGGTGCAGCAGCTCCTCCTCGGTCGCCTCCTGCGCGTAGCGACCCAGCAACAGCTGCAGCAGGCGCTCGCGCTGGGCGGTGTCCAGCAGCTCGCGCTCGGCCAGCAATTGGGTGATCACGCGCTGCTGCTGCGCGGCCTGCAGGCGGGCAATGGCGGCCTGCTCGGCGTCGATGGCCGCGCGGTCGGGTGCGGCGGCGAAGATGTGGCGCACCAGGGCTTCGCGGCGGTGGCGTATGTCGTCCCAGTTGGATGACAGGTCGTGCAGGAACGGCGCCTCCAGCGCCTCCCAGCGCGTGCGTTGCCCGGGCGTGAGCGCCAGGTAGTCCGGCAGGTGCACGGCCGGCGCCGGGGGCGGCGCCACGCGGGCAGGGCGCAGCACGAGCGCCGCAAGAATGCCCAGGTTGAGCGCCAGCGAGACGGCCAGCAGGGTGCGGATCCAGGTGGGGTGTTTCATGGCAGATTCCTTGGCAGTCGGCAAATCTCGGTGGCGGCGCACAGCCCGCCCGGCGGCACGGGGTCGAACACGCGCGCCATGGCGGGGTCGGCGGCCGCAAACGTGGTAGGAATGGCTGCCCCCGTGCCCAGCAGCAGCCCGCCCATCCACAGGCCCGAGACCAGCGCCGCGCCAGCCGCCAGGCCCGTGGGCATCCAGCCCAGAAGGTCCCAGCCGGCACGCCGGGGCCTGGCGGCGCGCGGTGGCCGCCGGTCGCGCAGGCGCTCCTGCAGCTGCGCCGCGAGATCGAAGCCCAGCGTGGGCGATGGCAGGGCGTGCAGTTCCTGGCGCAGCGCCCGCAGCGCATCGAGCTGCTGGCTGCAGACAGGGCAGGCCCGCAGGTGGCTCTGCAGCGCGGCCTGTCTGCGCGCGGGCAGGGCGTGATCGACAAAGGCGGAAAGATCTTCGATGCGTGGGCAGGTCATGGTGGCTCCTTGCGGTCAGCGTGGCATGTGCTGCAGCAGCCCGGCGCGGGCGCGGGCGATGCGGGATTTGACGGTGCCCAGGCCGATGCCCAGCACCTGGGCAATGTCCTCGTAGGGCATGTCCTCGATGTCGCGCAACAGCAGGATCTCACGGTGCTCCACCGACAGCCGCGCCAGCGCGCGCTCCAGCTCCGCGATGCGCTGGCGCGCCTGCAGCATGGCCTCGGGCGTGGGCGTATCCGCCGGTACCTGCTGATGCAGCGCGTCGTCTAGCGCCACGAACTCCACGTGCCGCGCGCGACGCAGCCGGTCCAGTGCCTGGTTGCGCGCGATGCGGAACAGCCACGTGGACAGCTGCGCCTGCGGGCGCCAGCTGGGCAGTGCCTGGTAGACGCTCAGAAAGGTTTCCTGGGTCAACTCGCGCGCATCCTCCTGTGACCGAGTCATGCGCACCAGAAAGCGGTAGATGCGATCCTGGTTGCGCGTCACCAGCTCAGAGAACGCCGCAACCTCCCCGCGCTGGGCGCGGGCAATGCAGTCAGTCTCGTCAAACTGGCTCGGTTGGGGCATTGGGGCGTTAACGCATGAGGAGCGCAAAAGTTCCATCTTCGGGCAAGCCCTGACGAACCCGTCTTCGTCAGTCCAGCCAGACTCGCGATTCGCTTCATGCTTCTCATCAATACGTCCGATGGGGGCATGTGGCAACGTGAACTGACCGTTGGCTCGATCGGATGAACACGAGGTGAACAGAAGGTTCAGTGTTGATTCACCCCCGGTTCGTCAAAATTATTGGCATCAACAGCTCTGATGCTGTGAAAGGAACCGACGATGAAACGAAACCTACACCTCAAGCCCCGGCTGGCCACCCTGGTGCTGGCCGTCGCGGCGCTGCCAGCGGTGGCATCCAGCGACTGCGATGCCCCGGCCGCGCGATGGCAGTCGCGCGAAGCGGTGCGCCAGATGGCGGCGCAGCAGGGCTGGCAGGTCGAGCGACTGAAGATTGACGACGGCTGCTACGAAATCCGTGGCACCGACGCCCAGGGCCAGCGCTTCAAGGCCAAGCTCGACCCCGAGACCCTGCAGGTGCTGAAGATCAAGTCGCGCGAGCGCGATGACCACCACAAAGACCGGGACCGGGAGCGCGAGCGCCGGCGCGACCACACGCCGCAGGATGCGGGCACTGCCCCTTCCTCACCCCTCTTTACCCCGGGCAGTGCGCCGCGCGGCCAGGTGCAATGAATCGCCTCCCCTCTTTCCAGGAGAACCCTATGTCCAAACCCCTGATCACCGCCATTGCCGCAGCTTGCGCGCTTGCCGTGCCCGCCCTCGGCCAGGCGCGCGAAGTCACCATTGCCACCCAGCTCAAGAACTACGGCGGCGACGGCGCCTACCTGGCGGTCTACCTGACCGATGCCAAGGGCGCCTACGCCGGCACGCTCTGGGTGGCCGGCGGCAAGGCCAAGTACTACAAGCACCTGGCGGACTGGAGCCGCCTGTCGGCCGGCGACGCCAAACGTCTCAATGGCGTGACCGGCGCCAGCGTCGGCGCGGGCCGCACGCTCAGGGTGACGGCCGATCTGGCCGACGCGCTGATCGACGCCGGCTACGAGATCCGCATCGACGCCGCCGTGGAAGACATGCGTGACAGCCCCTCCGAGGTGCGGCTGCCCCTGACGGCGGCGGGCGCCGGCAAGGCGCAGGCCGGCAAGCAGTACATCCAGTCGGCCAGCTTCCAGCTGAAGTAAGGAGCAAGGCATGAACTGGAAAGCCGTCCACCGATGGCTGGGTCTGAGCCTGGGCACCGTGGCCCTGGTGCTGGGCCTGTCCGGTGCCCTGCTGGCCCTGGATCCGGTGCAGGAGGCCTGGCAGGCGCCGACAGCACCGGCCGACCTGCCGGTGGCCACGCTGGTGCAACAGGTGCAGCAGGCCATGCCCGGCGTCGAGGAAATCCGTCGCCTGCCCTCGGGCGCCGTCGCCGCCTTCGGCTTCGACGGCGACCAAGCGCAGGCGCGCTACGTCGATGCAACCAGCGGCCAGCTGCTTGGCAACTACCAGCCCTCCAGCATGCCGCGCTGGGTCAAGAACCTGCACCGCGCGCTGCTGCTGGGCGATGGTGGGCGCTGGGGCGCCGCGGCCACGGCGCTGGCCATGGTCTTGCTGTCGATTTCCGGCCTGGTGCTGCTCGTGCGCCGCATGGGCGGCTGGCGCCATGTGGCAGGCCGGGTGCGCGGCACCCTGGCGCAGCGCCTGCACGTACTGGCGGGCCGGGTGGTGCTGGCCCTGCTGCTGCTGTCCTCGATCACGGCGCTGACCATGAGCGCCTCGACACTCGGCCTGCTCGAACTGGAAGCCGGGCCCGAGCCCGACGTTGTTTCCAGCGCCAGCACGGGGGCCGACCTGGCGCCGGCGCAGCTACCGCTGCTGCGCGACCTCGGCGTCGGCGATCTGCACCGCGTCAACCTCCCCGATGCGGGCGACCCCACCGACACCTGGCAGGTGGCGACCACGCGCGGCCAAGGCTGGATTGACCGCCACAGCGGCGATACCTTGGCCTGGCAGGAGGCGACGTTGGCGCAGCGGCTGGACGACTGGGCCCGCGTGCTGCACACCGGCGAGAGCGCCTGGCCGTGGGCCGTGGTGATGGGCCTCGCAGGCCTCTGCGTGCTGCTGTTCTGGGCGAGCGGCGTGCTGATCTGGTGGCAGGGGCGCCGCAACGCGGTGCACATCGCCGACAACTCCCGCCTGCAGCAGGCCGAGGTGCTGATCTTCGTCGCCAGCGAGGGCGGCAGCACCTGGGGCTTTGCCCAGGCCTTGCATGCCGCGCTGGTACGCGCCGGGCGGCGCGTGCACAGCAGCGCACTGGAGCACTTCCAGATCACGCCCACGGCGCAGCAGGTCTTCATCCTGGCGGCCACGCATGGCGATGGCCAGCCGCCGGCGCATGCGCGTCATGCGCTGGAGCGCATTGCCGCGCAGGGCGGCAGCGGCGTGCCGGTGACGGTGCTGGGTTTTGGCGATCGCCAATACCCGGCGTTCTGCGCCTATGCACAGGCCGTCGAGCAGGCGCTGCGTGCCCAGGGGCATGCGAGCCTACTGCCGCTGGAGCTGATCCACCAGCAGTCGGCGCAGCAGTTCGCCCGCTGGGGCGAGGCACTGGCGCAGGCCCTGGGCCAGCCGCTGGCGATCGATTACCGACCCCGTCTGCCCGCCACCACCGCGCTGACGCTCGTCGAGCGGCGCGACTACCCCGGCCAGGCCGATCGGCCCACGGCCATCCTGCGCTTTGCCTGGCCGCGCCAGCCGTGGTTTGCGCGTCTGCTCGGCTGCGGCCTGGGCCGCTTCGAGGCGGGCGACCTGGTAGGTATCGTGCCACCGGGGAACGCGGTGGCGCGCTATTACTCGCTGGCGTCGGGCAGCGCCGACGGCTTTCTGGAAATCTGCGTGCGCCAGTGGCCCGGCGGCGTGTGCTCGGCGCACCTGCTGGGGCTCAAGCCGGGCGACAGCACGCAGGCCTTCATCCGTGCCAACCCGGGCTTTACCCTCAGCGGTCGACCGCCGAGCGTGCTGCTGATCGGCGCTGGCACCGGCGTGGCACCGCTGGCAGGCTTCATTCGGCGCAACGACGAGCGCACGCCGATGCACCTGTACTTCGGCGCGCGCGACCCGGCCACCGACTACTACTTCGGCTCCGAGATCGCGCGCTGGCAGGCCGAGCAGCGCGTGGCCAGCGTCAACACCATCTTCTCGCGCGTGCCCGGCGGCGGCTACGTGCAGGAAATCCTGCAACGCGACGCCGAACGCCTGCGCAAATTGCTGGCCGCCGGCGCCGCGGTGCGCGTGTGCGGCAGCCGCCCCATGGCCCAGGGCGTGGGCGAGGTGCTCGATGCGCTGCTGGCGCCGCTGGGCCTTGACGTGAACGCACTGAAGGCCAAGGGGCGCTATGCCGAAGACCTGTTCTGAGCCCTTGCACCGGCTGCAACTGCACGGGCCGACCATGGCCACGCGCTGGGCCGTGAGCTGCGATGTACCGCCTGTGCTGGACACGAACGCACTGTGCCAGGCGCTGGCCGAAGCGGTCGAACAAGTCGATGCCCAGATGTCGCCCTGGCAGCCGGAAAGCGCACTGAATCAGCTCAACCGTGCGCCGGTAGGCGATTGGCTGGCACTGCCGGCGCAGATCCTTGAGGTGCTGGCCCGCGCGCTCGAAGTCTGCCGCCTGAGCGACGGAGCGTTTGATCCCGCCGTCGGCGCACTGGTCGATGCCTGGGGCTTTGGCGCGGCATGCGACACGCCGGACGCCGAGGCCATCCGCGCCGCGCGCAATGCCAAACGCCTGCCGACACCGCAAGCCCTTGAGCTGGACTTGGCCGCCGGCCTGGCGCGCAAGCACTCGCCACTGCAGCTCGATTTGTGCGGCATCGCCAAAGGCTATGCCGTGGATCGTATGTGTGCCGTGCTCACCGGACACGGCGTGTGCCACGCCCTGGTCGCACTGGACGGCGAGCTGCGCGCCATCGGCCCCCAGGCCAGCGGCGCGCCCTGGGCGGTGGCGCTGGAGAGCCCGCGTGCAGGCCTGCGCGCCGCGCACGGGGTGATCGAGCTGCAGGACCTGGCCGTGGCCACGTCGGGCGATTACCGGCACTTCGTCCAGGTGGGCCAGGCACGCCTGGCGCACAGCATGGACGGGCGCAGCGGCAAGCCGGTGAACAACGGCGTCGCCAGCGTCACCGTGCTGGCGCCCCGTTGCATGGACGCCGACGCCTGGGCCACCGCCTTGCTGGTGGCGGGCTCGGGCCAGGGCCTGGCCTTGGCGCATCGGCACGGCCTGGATGCCTTGTGGCTGCTGCGCCGGGGCGAGGCGCTGGTCGAGTTGGGCTCGGGCCGCTTCGCCGCTGCCGCATCGGCGGGTACGGCATGAACGGCGGGTGAAGAGGCTGTTCAGCACCGGTTCACCCACACCCGCGCAGACTGCAGCCACAGTCGATCGTGACTGCATTGCAACTCAAGGAGAACGTCATGCAAGTCGCCACCACCATCGCCTCCATCGGCATCGCCGCGGCCCTGCTGGGCAACACCGCCCTGGCCGGCGATCATTCCGATCGCACGCAGCGCCACGCCAGCCGCGCCGAGCGCATCGAAGCGCTGAACGCACCCTGGCAGGCCATTCCCAATTCGGCCGAGGCAGGCTCGCCCGGACATGGCTGGCAGTATTTCTTCAACCCGCAGGCAGCGCGCGCCGTCGTCATCAGCCCTGATGGCCATTACTACTTGAGCCGCGGCAAGGGGCTGCGCTGGATCGCCGCAGCCCAACCAGCGGCGGAAACGGCAACGGCGCCCTGGCAGGCCATCGCCAACCAGGCCCAGGCCGGCATGCCCGGGTTTGGCTGGCAGTACTTCTTCGACTCGATCGCACCCCGTGCGGTGGTGATCAGTCCCGACGGCCACTACTACCTCAGCCAGGGCGATGGGCTGCGTTGGGTGGCTATGGCGCAGCAGCCAACCGGTCGCGACGCATCCATCGGCTGACAAACGGTGCTGCAAGCAGGGGCAGCAAGAATCCATCAGCTGCTTTTTCAGAACCGGAACGAGGGTTGGCATCGTGGCAGCCTCGCCTGCAAAAGCGCGGGCTGCCACGTTCACGCCCGCATCCACATTGAGAGCCTCATGTCCAGAACCACTGAACGCTACCATCCAACGCTCATCACACTGCACTGGCTGACGCTGCTGCTGATGGTCGGTGTCTATGCCTTGATCGAGCTGCACGATGGCCTGCCCAAGGGCAGTGCCGAGCGGGCGCTGGCCAAGAGCTGGCATGAAAGCCTGGGCATCCTGGTTTTCGCAGTCGTCGTATTGGTTCGGCTGCCGCTGCGGTGGATGCTGGGTCAACCCAGTGAGCTTGCCGGTACGCCCGCGTGGCAGTCCCGCTTGGCCCATGTCATGCACTGGGCGCTTTACGGCCTGCTCATCGCGGCGCCCGTTCTCGGCTATCTGAGCCTGAACGCCAAGGGCGCGCCCGTGTCCTTGTTCGGACTCGAACTGCCTGGGCTGATGGCGCCTGACAAGGCGCTTGCAGGCGGCCTCAAAGAAGTCCACGAGGCAATCGGCACACTCGGGTACTGGCTGATCGGCCTACACGCTGCAGCGGCGCTGGTGCATCACTACCTGATGCACGACACGACGCTGGCACGCATGGGCCTGGGGCGGGCTCGACTTGACCCAAACTCCAGAGACAGCCGCTGACCGGCTGCCGCAAAACCCTTGCCAGCTCCGGATCTGGACGCCGGCCGGAACACCGGCAGATCGGCTCAAGACGCCGCGAACTTATTCCACAGCACGATGAAACAAGCCATAAACAAACGCCGCCAAATCCCCCTGTCCATGCCAGACCCGGACCCGGCGGCCTGCTCGCTGGACATGCGCATGGCCGTTTGCCGCAAAGTCCCTCTTTTTGCCGATCTCGACGACGGGCAACTGGCGCAGGTCAACCGGCATTGCCAGGCCCAGAACTTCGCGGCCGGGGAGCCCGTCTACCTGGAAGGCGATGCCGCGACGCACATTTACGTGGTGGCGATCGGCGCCGTCAAGACCACGCGGCTGGCGGCCGATGGGCGCCAGTCGCTGATTGACTTGCTCACCCCAGGCGATTTCTTTGGCGCGCTGCCGGCGCTGGGCCAGCAGTTCTACGCCGACAGCGCCACCGCCTTGACGCCGGCCTGCCTGCTGGGCCTGGATGCGCCTGAGTACGACGCCATCCTGCAAGAAATTCCGCAAGTCGCTGTGACCACGCTCAAGGGCGTGGCGCACCGGCTGACGCAGTCGCAGCACGCCATTCACATGCTGGCCGGGGCGCCGCTGGAGCAGCGCCTGGCAGCCTTGCTGCTGGTTCTTGCCGACAAGGTCGGCAAGCCCTGGAACGAGGCCATGCTGCTGGACGTGCCGCTGGCGCGCGAGGACCTGGCCGCCATGGCCGGCGCGGCCACCGAATCGGTCAGCCGCTTGCTCAGCCAGTGGCAGCGCGAGGGCTGGATCGACGCCGGCCGGCGCTGGGTCGCCATCGTCGATGCGGCGCGCTTGGAGCAAGTGCGCGACGGCATGGTTTGAGTCAGCGCCAAAGTCGGCTGCTGTTGATTGACGTTTCTCATGGAGCAATACGGCGGGCCTGCCTACAGTGAAGGCATCCCTCAACCAGACCGTCATACAAGGAAAAAACCATGACCAACACCAACACCCGCACCACCTTGCGCGCCGAGGGTTTTTCCTGCCCGTCCTGCGTGACCAAGATCGAGAAAAGCGTCGGCGCGATGGCGGGCGTGAGCCACGTCAAGGTGCACTTCGCATCGGCGCGCATCGAAGTCGACCACCACCCCGAAACCGTCAGCGCGGACGATCTCATCGCCGCCATCGCCAAGGTGGGCTACACCGCGCGCGCCTCGGCGTTCTGACGCACCACCATGGCCCCCGCGCCGCTCACTCCACGAGCAGCACACCGCCGCGCCCGGCGGCGGTGGCTGCCCTGTCCCGCTTGACCACCTTCGGAGGCCAACCCCATGAACAAGATCAACGCATGGATCAACGGCCGCTGGACGACTCCCGCCTTGTCCGGCCTGCTGATCCTGGCTTCATTCACCGCATCCAAGGGCTACGGCGCTGCCCTGGCGGCCCAGTGGCTGATGGTCGCCGCCGCCCTCGTCGCCGGCGCGCCCATCGTGCGCAACGCCGTACGTGCGCTGGCCGTGCGCCACATCAGCATCGACCTGTTGGTGAGCATCGCCGCCGTCGGCGCGCTGATCATTGGTGAGTATTGGGAGGCGGCGGCCGTCACCTTCCTGTTTGCCATTGGCCACGCGCTGGAATCGGCCACCTTAAACAAGACCCGCGCGGCGCTGGCCGAGCTGATCGCCGTGGCGCCGGACACGGCCATCGTGATGCGCAAGGGCGAGCAGGTGGAAATCCCCGCCGCCAGCGTCGCCATGGGCGAGGTGGTGCTGGTCAAGAACGGCGCCAAGGTGCCGGTCGATGGCGAGGTGATCGCCGGTACCGGCGCGCTCGACGAGGCGTCGATCACCGGCGAATCGATCCCGGTGGAAAAGTCCAAGGGCGACCATGTCTTCGCCGGCACCATCTCGCGCGGCGGCTTTCTGCAGGTGCTGGCCACCGGCATCGGCGCCGACACCACGCTGGCGCGCATCATTCACCGCGTGGAAGACGCGCAGGACGCCAAGGCGCGCACGCAGAAATTCATGGACCGGTTTTCGTCCTGGTACACCCCCGCCGTCGTCGTGCTGGCGCTGCTGGCCGGCCTCATCAGCGGCAGCGTGGTGCTGGGCCTGACCCTGCTGGTGGTGGCCTGCCCGGGGGCGCTGGTGATCTCCATTCCCGTGTCCATCGTCGCCGGCATCGGCCGCTCGGCACGCGACGGCATCCTGATCAAGGGCGGCGAGTTCCTGGAGACCGCGGCCAAGATCGACGTCGTGGCCGTGGACAAGACCGGCACGCTGACCAAGGGCCGCCCGCAGCTCACCGATGTCGTGGCGCTGGCGCCGGGCGTGGACAAGAACCAGGTGCTCGCCTGGGCGGCGCGCGCCGAGGCCGGCTCCGAGCACCCGCTGGCGCGTCCCATCCTGGAAGCGGCGGAGCAAGCAGGCATCGCGGTGGCCGAGCTGCCCGAGCACATCGAGCCCGTGATCGGCAAGGGCATCACCGCCCGCGTCGAGGGCAAGCGGGTGCTGATCGGCAACCTGGCCTTGCTGGAGCAGTTTGGCGTCGCCGATACGGTGGGCGCAGACCGCCAGGCGCATCAACTGGCCACCCAGGGGCGCACGCCCATGATCGTTGCCGTGGACGACCAGGTGCTGGGCGTGATCGCCGTGGCCGACGAGATCCGGCGCGACGCCGCAGCCATGGTGGCCGCGCTGCACAAGGCGGGCGTGAAGAAGGTCGTCATGCTCACCGGCGACGTGAAGCCGGTGGCCGATGCCGTTGCCGCCGCCACCGGCATCGACGAGGTGCACGCCGGGCTGCTGCCCGAGGACAAGCTCGACATCGTCGCCCGCCTGCAGCGGGCCGGCCACGTCGTCGCGATGGTTGGCGACGGCGTCAACGACGCGCCGGCGCTGGCCACCGCCGACGTCGGCGTGGCCATGGGCGCAGCCGGCTCGGCCGTGGCGGTGGAGACCGCCGACATCGCGCTCATGGGCGACGACCTGCTCAAGCTGCCCGAGGCCATCTCGCTGGCGCGGCGCACGCTCTCCAACATCCGCCAGAACATCGTCATCGCTCTAGCGACCGTCGGCCTCCTGCTGACCGGTGTGCTGATGGGTGGGGTGACCATGGCCGCCGGCATGCTGTTCCACGAAGGCTCGGTATTGATCGTGATTGCCAATGCCATGCGGCTGCTGCGGCGCGCGACACCGGCGCACTCAGCGCCCTTGTCGACAGTGGCGAGAGAGTCGGCTCCATCCATTTGAGCGGTGCACATGATCGTTGCCTCGGCCTCTGGCATCTCGGTGCCAGAGGCCTTGTTCCCATCCCAGCCGCTGCACTGCCGCAAGAATCTTGCCGGAACCTGAGTGTTCGATGAATTCAGAAACAAGAAAGGACGAAATTAATGGGCACAAAACCCTCTTGCAGCTTGAGACTGCACGTTATGTTCGAGGGTGTGCAGAATTTTGTGTAAACGGACAATCCACCGCCGGCG
>PGEI01000027.1 GCA_002894305.1 Comamonadaceae bacterium CD01 | reverse complement strand
CTGCGCTTCACCTTCGCGTACTCGATCGATATAGAAATGGAATTACCCGCTTTTACGTGGCCAGCGTGACCAGAACCGGCGGCAGCTCGGCCGGGTCGCGCACTTCGGTGAGCTGCTCGCCGCTGTGCAGCGGCTTGGCCGGGCGGGCCAGCAGCTGGCGCACGAAGTTGGGCTGCGCCAGCAGCGCCTGGTGCACCGCACCGTTGTAGAGCTGCAGGTCGGCGATGCCGCGCTCGGCAATGCGCGCGTCCACCGCCGCGGCGCTCAGCGTCGCCGGGTCGACGCTGTCGGACGCCATGCCCATGCACCACAGCGTGCCGTACAGCGGCACGTACTGCAGATAGGGGCGAAACACCGGAAACACCGCGCGCACCGACGCGGCGATGCGCGTGAGCGTCTCGTGCAGGTGGATGGGCGAGCCCAGGTGCAGCGACAGCACGCCACCCGGCGCCATCACGCTGCGGCAGGCCTGATAGAACTCGACGGTGTAGAGCTCGACGGCAGGGCCGAAGGGGTCGGTCAGGTCGAGGATGATCTGGTCAAAGCGCTCGTCGGTGTGAGCGATGAAGTCGCGCGCGTCGCCCAGGTGCAGATCCAGGCGCGGATCGTCGAGCGCGCCGCGGTGGATCTCGCCCAGCCACTTGCGCGCCATCTCGATGACCTCCTCGTCGAGCTCGGCCAGCACCACGTGCTCTATGTTCGGCAGCTTGAGCAGCTCCTCGGCTGCGCCGCCGTCACCGCCGCCGACGACGAGCGCGCGGCGCACGCCCGGGTGGGCAATGGCCGGCAGGTGCACCATGGGCTCGTGGTAGAAAAACTCGTCGCGCTCGCTGGTCATGAAGCAGCCGTCGATGCGCATCACGCGACCGAACTGCGGGTTCTCGAAGACCTCGATCTGCTGCCAGGCGGACTGGCGCTGCTCCAGCTGCCGGGCGTCGCTCAGGTACAGGCCGAAGTCGGCGTTCAGGCGTTCGGCCACAAAGCGCGTGGCGGGCGCGGTCGTCGAAGAGGACATGGCATGCATTCCCGAAAAACGTGGCACGGCTGCGCACACGCTGGCGCGGCAGCCGGGGCGCTGGGCCCTTGCGTGCGCAGGCGGTGACGGCAGGAGGGGAGGGGTCAGGCGCGGTCGACGCGGTGCAGGTGCGGGTCGTTCGGGTTGAACGCGGCCAGCAGGTCGTCGAAGAGTTTTTGCGCCTTGGGACGGTTGTTTTCCGTGTAGTTGCAGACGTAGACGTCCAGCGTGACGTAGCCCGCTTCGGGCCAGGTGTGCAGCGACAGGTGCGATTCGGCCAGCACGACGACGCCGGTGACGCCGCCGCCCTCGCCAAAGCTGTGGAACAGCGAACCGACGGTGGTCAGGCCGGCGTCGGCGACGCGCTGCTTGCAGAAGTCTTCCAGATACTGGGCGTCCAGCATCAGGCGGCTGTCGCACAGGCAGCCGTAGAGGTCACCGATCAGGTGCAGGCCGGTGGCATTGCGCGTTGCGACGGCGGACTGGATGGGGACGACGCTCTGATAATTCTTCATTGCACTCAGGTCCTTTCTTTGTGGGACATGACAAAAAACGGCACCCGGACAGGCGCCAAGGCCCGTGAATGCCACCCGGTGCGCTGCCATTGCGAGTGCGTGATCTGCTTTCCGGGAAGTGGCCTGGCCGCTGCTTGGCAACGGGGTGCAGGCCGGGTGGGCCGGTGCTGTGCGTCTTGCAGGACGCGCACGTGCGATGAACAGCCGCGGCCCCGTGAAGACATGGATGAACCACGTGGGCGCGTTTTTGCGAACCGGCTATTATAGCCGTTTGCTATATGCATGCTTGCAACACCCAGGATCGGAGCGTTTGGAGCACTCTGGTTTCCCCTTATGATGCGTGATTGTTTTTGTTACAGATTTGCGCAACGGCGGTGCAGCCGCACGACCGGAGCGACCTGTCATGCCTCCTGAGTCCTCTTCCTCCACCGGCGACGCCCTGGTGCAGCTGCGCGACGTCACCTTCGGGTACGGCGATCGCGTGGTGCTGCGCGACCTCTCGCTGCAGGTGCCACGGGGCAAGGTCACGGCCATCATGGGGGCGTCGGGCGGCGGCAAGACCACCATCCTGCGCCTGATCGGCGGCCAGCACCGCGCCCAGCAGGGCCAGGTGCTGGTGGACGGCCAGGACGTGGGCGCGATGGACATGCAGCAGCTGTACGCCGCGCGCCGGCGCATGGGCATGCTGTTTCAGTTCGGCGCGCTGTTCACCGACATGAGCGTGTTCGAGAACGTGGCATTTCCGCTGCGCGAGCACACGCAGCTGCCCGAGGTGCTGGTGCGCGACATCGTGCTGATGAAGCTGGGCGCCGTGGGCCTGCGCGGCGCGCGCGACCTGATGCCCAGCCAGATCTCGGGCGGCATGGCGCGGCGCGTGGCGCTGGCGCGTGCGATCGTGCTGGATCCGGCACTCATCATGTACGACGAGCCCTTCGCCGGGCTCGATCCGATTTCGCTGGGGACGACCGCCCAGCTCATCCGCCGGCTCAACGACGCGATGGGCCTGACGACCATCATCGTCTCGCACGATCTGGACGAGACGTTCGCGCTGGCCGACCACGTCGTCATCCTGGGGCCGGGCAACGTCGCCGCGCAGGGCACGCCCGATGCGGTGCGCGCCAGCAGCGACCCGCTGGTGCACCAGTTCGTCGGTGCACTGCCGACGGGGCCGGTGCCGTTTCACTACCCCGGCCCGACGGTGGCCGAGGACTTTGGCGGCCTGGCCGCCGCACGCGGCAACCGCGGGGAGGGCGGCGCATGAGCTGGTGGCGGCCTTCGCACGTGGGTTTTGCAGTGCGTTGCAAGCTGGCCGACATCGGCCAGGGTGCGCGCCTGTTCGGGCGCATGCTGGCGCTGTGGCGCGAGGTGCTGCGGCGCCCGGCGCTGGTGCGCGACCAGGTGCATTTTTTGGGCAACCATTCGCTGTCCATCATTGCGCTGTCGGGCCTGTTCGTCGGCTTCGTGCTGGCGCTGCAGGGCTACAACGTGCTGCAGCTGTACGGCTCGGAGAGCTCGCTGGGCCTGATGGTCACGCTCAGCCTGGTGCGCGAGCTCGGGCCTGTGGTTGCCGCACTGCTGTTTGCCGGGCGCGCAGGCACGTCGCTGACGGCAGAGATCGGCCTGATGCGCGCCGGCGAGCAACTGTCGGCCATGGAGATGATGGCGGTCGACCCGGTGCGCCGCATCCTGGCGCCGCGCTTCTGGGGCGGCGTGATCGCGATGCCGGTGCTGGCGGCGGTGTTCTGCGCCGTCGGCGTGATCGGCGGCTGGCTGGTCGGCGTCGTGCTGATCGGCGTCGACGCTGGCGCCTTCTGGGGGCAGATGCAGGCGGGCGTCGACCTGTTCAAGGACGTAGGCAACGGCGTGGTCAAGAGCGTCGTCTTCGGCGTGGCCGTCACGTTCATCGCCGTGCTGCAGGGCTATGTGGCCAAACCCACGCCCGAGGGCGTGGCGCGAGCGACGACGCGCACCGTCGTCATGGCATCGCTGACGGTGCTGGCGCTGGACTTCGTGCTCACCGCACTGATGTTCAGCTTGTGAGACTGAGGAAATCCACGATGCAACAATCCAAGAATGACGTCTGGGTCGGCCTGTTCGTGCTGTTGGGCGCGGTGGCGCTGGTGTTTCTGGCGCTGCAGTCGGCCAATCTGCTGCAGCTGAACTGGCGCACCGGCTACCAGATCTCGGCGCGCTTCGACAACATCGGCGGCCTCAAGCCGCGCGCCGCGGTACGCAGCGCCGGCGTGGTCGTCGGGCGGGTGCAGGCCATTGCCTTCGACGATACGACCTTCCAGGCGCGCGTGACGATGGAGCTGGACAAGCGCTACGCCTTCCCCAAGGACAGCTCGCTGAAAATCCTCACCAGCGGCCTGCTCGGCGACCAGTACATCGGCATTGACCCTGGAGCCGACGAGGCCAATCTGGCCGAGGGCGACATGGTCACCTCGACGCAATCGGCCATCGTGCTGGAAAATCTGATCGGGCAATTCCTCTACGGCAAGGCCGAGGAGAGCGCAGGCCCGGGAGCCAAGAAATGAAGACATCGATGATTCCCACCCGCACCGCGGCGCTGTCCGCCGTGCTGTCGGCGGCGTTGCTCGCGGGCTGCGCGACCGGGCCGGATGCCCACCCGGGCGATCCGCTTGAGCCCTACAACCGCGCGATGACGACCTTCAACGACAACGTGGACAAGGCGGTGCTCAAGCCCGTCGCCACCTTGTACAAGGACGTGACGCCGCAGCCGGTGCGCACCGGCGTGGGCAACTTCTTCGGCAACCTGGGCGACGCCTGGTCCTTCGTCAACAACCTGCTGCAGCTGCGCGGGCGCGAGGCGTTCGACTCGATGGTGCGCTTCACGACCAACACGGTCTTCGGCCTGGGCGGCCTGCTGGACGTGGCCAGCGAGGCAGGCATCGCGCGCCACAAGCAGGACTTCGGCCTGACGCTGGCGCACTGGGGTGTGGGTCCCGGCCCCTATCTGGTGCTGCCGCTGCTGGGCCCGTCCACGGTGCGCGACACGCTGGCGCTGCCGGCCGACTGGTATGGCGACCCGCTGGCCTATCTGCGCCCGGTGTCGCACCGCAACAGCCTGGTCGGGCTGGGCTTTGTCAACAAGCGCGCCAGCCTGCTGGGCGCGACCTCGGTGCTCGACGCCGCGGCACTCGACCCCTACAGCTTCACGCGCGACGTCTATCTGGGCTTGCGCGCCAACGCCGTGCAGGGAGATGACGCGTTGGATGATGACCAGGGCGGCCAGCTGCCCGACGACTATTGATGGACAACAGCATGGCAAAAATGAATCGACGCAATGCATTGCACGCCGTGGCCGCCTTCGCCGGTGCGGCGCTGACCGGCCTGGCCGGCGTGGCCCACGCCGCCGACGAGGCGCCCGACGCGCTGGTGCGGCGCCTGTCCGGCGAGGTGCTGGAGACGGTGCGCAACGACGCAGCGCTCAAGGGCGGCGACATCGGCAAGATCATGGCGCTGGTGAACAAGGTCATCATGCCGCACGTGAATTTTCGCCGCATGACGGCCGCGGCGGTCGGCCCGGGCTGGCGCAGCGCCACACCCGAGCAGCGCCAGCGCCTGCAGGACGAGTTCAAGACGCTGCTGGTGCGCACCTATTCGGGCGCGCTCAACGAGGTGACCGACCAGAGCATCGTCGTCAAGCCGCTGCGCATGCACGCCGACGACAAGGACGTTCTGGTGCGCACTGAGGTGCGCGGCCGCGGCGACCCGGTGCAGCTGGACTACCGCCTGGAGCGCACGCCGGGCGACGGCGCCGGCTGGAAGATCTACAACCTGAACGTGCTCGGTGTGTGGCTGGTCGAGACCTACCGCAGCCAGTTTGCTCCCGAGGTCAACGCCCGGGGCATCGACGGCCTGATCGACGCGCTGGCGGCGCGCAACCAGGCCAACGCTGCGCGGAGCAAGTAACGCCATGCTGGTGTTGCCCGCCGAGCTGACCCACGCCCAGGCCGGCGCCTGCCTGCGCCTGCTGTTGCAGGCGTTGCACGCGGAGCAGGGCGCGGCCGTGCAGGTGGACGCGACCACGCTGGTGCGCTTTGACTCGTCGGCCATCGCGGTGCTGCTGGAATGCCGCCGCGCCGCTCTTGGCCAGGGCAAGGCCTTTGGCGTCAAGGCGCTGCCGGCCGCGCTGGCAAGCTTGGCGCAGCTGTATGGCGTGCAGGAGCTGTTGCCCGCCGCGTAGGCGGCTGCAGTCGGCATTGCCGGTGGGGGAGCCAAGCCCCCGGACAGCGGTCAATGGCCGTCGCAGCTTAGAATGCCCGGTTGCCATGCCAGCCGTCTCCTTCCAATCCATCAGCAAATCCTTTGTCACGCCCCGCGGGGCGTTCCATGCGCTGCGCGATATCAGCCTGGACATCGAGGAGGGCGAGTTCTTCGGGTTGCTCGGCCCCAATGGCGCGGGCAAGACCACCCTGATCAGCATTCTGGCGGGGCTGGCGCGCGCCACCGAGGGGCGCGTGAGTGTGCTGGGCCACGACGTGCAGAGCGACTTTGCCGCGGCGCGCCGCAGCCTGGGCGTGGTGCCGCAGGAGCTGGTGTTCGACCCCTTCTTCAACGTGCGCGAGACGCTGCGCCTGCAGTCGGGCTATTTCGGCATCAGCAACAACGACGACTGGATCGACGAGCTGCTGCACCACCTGGGGCTGTCGGACAAGGCCGACGCCAACCTGCGCCAGCTCTCGGGCGGCATGAAGCGGCGCGTGCTGGTGGCCCAGGCGCTGGTGCACAAGCCGCCGATCATCGTGCTCGACGAGCCGACGGCCGGCGTGGACGTGGAGCTGCGCCAGACGCTGTGGCAGTTCATCGCCCGGCTCAACAAGCAGGGCAGCACGGTGCTGCTGACGACCCATTATCTGGAGGAGGCCGAGGCACTGTGCACGCGGCTGGCCATGCTCAAGCACGGCCACATGGTGGCGCTGGCCAAGACGTCGGAGCTGCTGGCGCAGGCGTCGACCAACGTGCTGCGCTTCAAGACCGACGACGCGCTGCCCGCCCTGCTTTCCGCACAGGCGCGCGTGACCGGGCGCATCGTGCAGCTGCCGGCGCAGAACGCCCAGGACATCGAGCGCCAGCTGGCCGCGCTGCGCGACGCCGGCGTGCGCGTGGAGGACGTGGAGATCCGCAAGGCCGATCTGGAGGACGTGTTTCTGAATGTGATGGCGTGCCCGGACGAGCAGGACGCGCAAACCCTGGAGAGCGCCATATGACCGGCTGGCGCATGCTCTTCTACAAGGAACTGCTGCGGTTCTGGAAGGTGGGCTTTCAGACCGTGGCCGCGCCCGTGCTCACCGCGGTGCTCTACCTGCTGATCTTCGGCCACGTGCTCGAAGACCATGTCAAGGTCTACGGGCAGCTCAGCTACACCGCGTTTCTCGTGCCAGGCCTGGTGATGATGGGCGTGCTGCAGAACGCGTTCGCCAACACCTCGTCCAGCCTGATCCAGAGCAAGATCATGGGCAACCTGGTGTTCATCCTGCTCACGCCGCTGTCGCACTGGGCCTGGTTCAGCGCCTACGTCGGCGCGTCCATGGTGCGTGGGCTGGCCGTGGGCCTGGGCGTCTACCTGGTCACACTGTTTTATGCGCCTGCGCACTTTGCCGCGCCGCTGTGGATTGCGGTCTTCGTGTTGCTGGGCGCGGCGCTGCTGGCCACGCTGGGGCTGATTGCCGGGCTGTGGGCCGACAAGTTCGACCAGATGGCGTCGTTCCAGAACTTCATCATCATGCCGATGACGTTTCTGTCAGGCGTGTTCTATTCCATCGATTCGCTGCCGCCGTTCTGGCGCACCGTCAGCCAGCTCAACCCGTTTCTGTACATGATCGACGGGTTTCGCTACGGGTTCTTCGGCGTCAGCGACGTCTCTCCCTGGGTCAGTCTGACCGTCGTCGGCCTGGCCTGGGTTTTTATCAGCGCGCTGGCCCTGCGCCTGCTGCGCACGGGCTACAAGCTGCGCTACTGACCGATTTTTTCGCCGGTGCGCAGCGCGCCCTTTTGCCAAAGTGATTCCATGACCGCAGACCAACTTCAGGACATCATCGCAGCCGGCCTGGCTTGCACGCATTTGCAGGTCGACGGCGACGGCCACCACTGGTACGCCATCGTCGTCTCGGCCGAATTCGAGGGCAAACGCTCCATCCAGCGCCAGCAGCGCGTCTACGCCACGCTGGGCGAGCGCCTGCACACGGGCGAGGTGCATGCACTGTCGATGCAGACCTTCACTCCCGCCGAGTGGGAGCAGCGCCAGCAAGCCTGATGGGCGCCTGCGCTTCCTGATTCTCTTTCGCAAAGCATTTCCATGGACAAGCTCCTGATCCGCGGCGGCCGCCCCCTGGTGGGCCGGGTCGCCATTTCGGGCGCCAAGAACGCGGCCCTGCCGCAGATGTGCGCCGCCCTGCTCACGCGCGAGCCGGTGCACTTGGTCAACGTGCCGCGCCTGCACGACGTGCGCACCATGCGCCGCCTGCTCGAACACATGGGCGTGGCCACCGAGACGCACGGCGAGCGCGGTGGCATGAGCTTTACCGCGCCCGACGGCCTCACGCCCGAGGCGCCGTACGAGCTGGTCAAGACCATGCGTGCGTCGGTGCTGGCGCTGGGGCCGCTCTTGGCGCGCTTTGGCCGCGCGCGCGTGTCGCTGCCCGGCGGCTGCGCCATTGGCGCGCGCCCGGTCGACCAGCACATCCGCGGCCTGCAGGCCATGGGCGCGCAAATCCACGTCGAGCACGGCTACATCGTCGCCAGCCTGCCGCCGGGGCGCCAGCGTCTGCAGGGCGCGCACATCACGACCGACATGGTCACGGTGACGGGTACCGAAAACCTCTTGATGGCCGCCTGCCTGGCCGAGGGCGAGACCGTGCTGGAGAACGCCGCGCAGGAGCCCGAGGTGGCTGACCTGGCCGAGATGCTGATCCGCATGGGCGCGCGCATCCAGGGCCATGGCAGCAGCACCATTCGCGTGCAGGGCGTGGCGCAGCTGCACGGCTGCACCCACCAGGTGGTGGCCGACCGCATCGAGGCGGGTACGTTTCTGTGCGCCGTCGCTGCCACCGGTGGCAATGCGCTGCTGGAGCATGCGCGCGCCGATCACCTGCAGGCGGTGATCGACAAGCTGCGCGATGCGGGCGTGCAGGTCGGCGCCGAAGGCGAGGGCGGAGCGGGCGGCCTGCGCGTGATCAGCCCCGGCGGCGCGCAGCTGAAGGCGCAGAGCTTTCGCACCATGGAGTACCCAGGCTTTCCCACCGACATGCAGGCGCAGTTCATGGCGCTGAACCTGGTGGCGCAGGGCGCGGCGACGGTGACCGAGACGATTTTTGAGAACCGCTTCATGCACGTCAACGAGCTGATGCGTCTGGGCGCCGAGATCATGGTCGACGGCCGCGTGGCGACGCTCGTTGGCGGCGCGCCTCTGTCGGGCGCCACCGTAATGGCCACCGACCTGCGCGCCTCGGCCAGCCTGGTGATCGCCGGCCTGGTGGCCAGCGGCGAGACGCTGGTCGACCGCATCTACCACCTGGATCGCGGCTACGACACGATGGAAGCCAAGCTGCGCGGCCTGGGGGCCGATATCGAGAGAATCAGCGCATGACGACGACCCAACCCATCACGCTGGCGCTGTCCAAGGGCCGCATCTTCGAGGAAACCCTGCCGCTGCTGGCCGCCGCCGGCATCACGGTGGCCGAAGACCCGGAGAAGTCGCGCAAGCTCATCCTGCCGACTAACCAGCCCGATGTGCGCGTGGTGCTGGTGCGCGCCACCGACGTGCCCACCTACGTGCAATACGGCGGCGCCGACATGGGCGTGGCCGGCAAGGACACGCTGATCGAGCATGGCGGCCAGGGGCTGTTTCGCCCGCTGGACCTGTGTATCGCCACCTGCCGCGTCAGCGTGGCGGTGCGTGCCGATTTCGACTACGCGCAGGCGGTGCGCCAGGGCGCGCGCCTGCGCGTGGCCACCAAATACACGCAGATCGCGCGCGACTTCTTCGCCAGCAAGGGCGTGCACGTCGACCTGATCAAGCTCTACGGCAGCATGGAGCTGGCGCCGCTCACGGGCCTGGCCGACGCCATCGTCGACCTGGTCTCCACCGGCAACACGCTCAAGGCCAACCAACTGGTCGAGGTCGAGCGCATCATGGACATCAGCAGCCACCTGGTCGTCAACCAGGCGGCCCTCAAGCTCAAGCAGGAGCCGCTCAAGCGCATCATCGACGCGTTTGCCGGCGCCATAGCCCCACGGTGAACCCGCATGGACCAGGCCGCCAACCCCGCATTGCTGTCAACCGCCAGCGCCACGTTTGAGCAGGACTTTGCGCAGCGCCTGCACTGGTCCGCCGAGCAGGACGCCGCCATCGAAGAGCGCGTGGCCGCCATCCTGGCCGACGTGCAGCAGCGCGGCGACGCTGCGGTGCTCGAATACACCGCCCGCTTCGATGGCCTGCAGGCCGGCGCCATGGCGCAGCTGGAACTGACCGCAGCCGAGCTCAAGGCCGCCTACGACGGCCTGCCCGCGGTGCAGCGCGACGCGCTCACCGCTGCAGCACGGCGTGTGCGCAGCTACCACGAGGCGCAGAAAAAGGCCAGCGGCGAGAGCTGGAGCTACCGCGACGAGGACGGCACGCTGCTGGGCCAGAAGGTCACGCCGCTGGATCGCGTCGGCATCTACGTGCCCGGCGGCAAGGCTGCCTACCCGAGCAGCGTGCTGATGAACGCCATTCCCGCCCACGTGGCCGGCGTGACGGAGATCATCATGGTCGTCCCCACGCCGCGCGGCGAGAAAAACCCGCTGGTACTGGCCGCTGCCCACGTGGCCGGCGTCACGCGCGCCTTCACCATCGGCGGCGCCCAGGCCGTGGCCGCACTGGCCTACGGCACGGCTACGGTGCCGAAGGTGGACAAGATCACCGGCCCCGGCAACGCCTATGTGGCCAGCGCCAAGAAGCGCGTGTTCGGCCAAGTGGGCATCGACATGATCGCCGGCCCGTCCGAGATCCTGGTGCTGGCCGACGGCAGCACGCCGGCCGACTGGGTGGCGATGGATTTGTTCAGCCAGGCCGAGCACGACGAACTGGCGCAGGCCATCCTGCTGTGCCCGGACGCGACCTACATCGACGCCGTGCTCGCCGCAATGAACCGCCTGCTGCCCGGCATGCCGCGCGCCGGGATCATCGCCAAGTCCCTGGCAGGTCGCGGCGCGCTGATCCATACGCGCAGCATGGAAGAGGCCTGCGCCATCAGCAACCGCATCGCGCCCGAGCACCTGGAAATCTCCAGCGTCGACCCGCACCGCTGGGAGCCGCTCTTGCGCCACGCAGGCGCCATCTTTCTGGGCGCCTACACCAGCGAAAGCCTGGGCGACTACTGCGCCGGTCCCAACCACGTGCTGCCCACCAGCGGCACAGCGCGCTTTTCCAGCCCGCTGGGCGTCTACGACTTCCAGAAACGCTCCAGCCTGATCGAGGTCAGCGAAGCCGGTGCGCAAGAACTCGGCCAGATCGCCAGCGTGCTGGCGCATGGCGAGGGCCTGCAAGGGCATGCGCGGGCGGCAGAAATGCGGCTGAAGGGCGGCTGACCGCGCGTCCTTGCTGCGGGGTTGAGCGCCGAGTGAGCTCGCCTACTTATCCATGCGCGTGGTGATGGCGGGCCAGCGGCACATCCAGCGGCCCGGGGCGCGCCAGGCCGCCGTCCGCCAGCCCGGCGCGCAGCAGCGCTTGCAGCATGCCGACCTGCACGGCGCCCAGGCTGGCGCCGCCGCTGAAGATCCATGCTGTGCTTGGGTGCCCGTTGACCATGTTTCTGTGTGTCGCGGTGTTGCGCGCGGTGTCCAGGGATTGCACCGCGCGCTATTTGCCTTTTTATAACGTTCTTGTCCTGGAGCAGGCTGGCAGGGTCACAAATGCGGCGAAAATCACGCCCGCTTCGCAGCCTCTGAACGGGCCCGGGTCGCTTGCGCGCAAGAACATCCAGGGCACGCCGAACCGGCAGGCTTGCGCACCTATAAAGGCAGTGGCCTGACCCAAGGCCGCGCCACAAGGCAGACAAAGCCTGGCCGGGCGTTTTGCCCGGTCGTCATCGAGAGCGTTCAGCAGCGGCTTCCTTCACGCAAGCACCTTTGCCCCCGTAGGGCTGGCGCGCGGCGGTACTGGCAGCGTATGCTGGCCGCACGCGCTTATCGCCCCCTGGAGGTTTTCATGGAAATCACCCTCAACGCCTACCACACCCTGATCGTCGCGGCCATCGTGATGCTGGTGGGGCACTGGCTGGTCTTTCGCATCAAGTTTCTGTCCTCGTTCAACATTCCGGAGCCCGTTGCCGGCGGCCTGCTGGCCGCGCTCATCATCACGGTGCTGAACGCCACGCTGGACCTGAAGTTCAAGCTCAACGCCGATCTGCAGACCACCTTCATGCTGATGTTCTTCGCCTCCATCGGCCTGAGCGCGGACTTCACGCGCCTCAAGGAAGGGGGCAAACCGCTGATCATGCTGCTGGTGCTGGTCTCCATCTTCATCGTGGTGCAGAACGTCATCGGCGTGGGCCTGGCGGCGCTGCTGGGTCTCAAACCCCTGATCGGCCTGGTGGTGGGCTCGATCACACTGACCGGTGGCCACGGCACGGCCGGCGCCTGGGGACCGGTGCTGGAGGCCAAGTACGGCATCACCGGCGCGACCACGCTGGGCATTGCCACGGCCACCTTCGGCCTGGTATTCGGCGGCCTGATCGGTGGACCGGTGGCGCGTTACCTGATCCGCAAGCAAAAACGCAAGCCGCTGCCGCAGGCGCACGAGCGCAGCGACGTCGAGACGATCTCGGGCACGCCGCGCCATGAGCAGGCGACCGAGAGCGAAGAGGAAAAGCGCTTGACTTTCGAGATATTCGACCAGCCGCGCCTGATCACGGCCTATGTGGCCATCGAGACTCTGGCGATGTTCGCCGCCTGCCTGACCAGCGCCGACCTGCTCAGCCGCTGGACGCATGGCACGGCCATCGAGTTGCCCACCTTCATCTGGGCGCTGGCCAGCGGCGTGGTGATCCGCAACGTGCTGACCCACATGTTTCGCTTCGAGATGTTCGACCGCGCCATCGACGTGTTCGGCAATGCCTCGCTGTCGCTGTTTCTGGCAATGGCGCTGGTCAGCCTGCGCCTGTGGGAGCTGGCCGACCTGGCCGGCCCGGTCGCCATCATCCTGGCGGTGCAGGTCGTGGTGATGATGCTGTACGCGACCTACGTCACCTACCGCTTCATGGGCGCGGACTTCGACGCTGCCGTCGTCGCCGCCGGCCACTGCGGCTTTGGCCTGGGCGCAACACCCACGGCCATTGCCAACATGCAGGCCGTCACCGACCGCTTCGGCCCCTCGTACAAGGCCTACCTGATCGTGCCGCTGGTCGGCGCCTTCTTCGTCGATCTGGTCAACGCAACCGTCTTGCAGCTGTTCACGCAAATCCCCTTCCTGCAGTAGCCGCGCAGCGCGCTGCGCACAGGCTGATGCAGCGGCGCTGGCGCAGGCCGTGCGCGACACGGGTTGGATGTATCTGCTGGTGGTTTTTTTGGCGCTACTGTTTCTGCTGTATCTGGCGGTTGGGCGTTTTGGCCAGCTGCGCCTCGGCGGCGAGGACACCGAGGCGCATTTTTCGCGCGGCGCCTGGTCTGGGGTGTGGCCGTGGCGTTGATTGCCGCGGCCATGCTGCTGGCCGGCGGGCTGGAGGCCTTGCAGGGCTTGATCACCATTGCCGCACTGCCCTTTGCCATTTTGCTGTGTCTGGTGATGTGGAGCCTGTATCGCGTGCTCGACGAGGAGAGCACGCATCTGCGCCGCGAGGCCCGGCGCCAGCGCCAGCCGGTGGACGCCTGGATTGCGCGCGAGATGGCCGAGCAGGCGCAGCGGGACAAGAAATAAAGCCGGGGTGCAGCCAGGCCGCCTTTGGCCAGCGGCGCAGCCTGTAATTCAAGTAACTTGTAGTTACTGATGCCGTTACGATATGTGCGGGCGCTGGTGCCCGCACGGTGAAAGAGTGACGCGCATGGCTGGATCGACGTTTCAAACCAACCCGGTGTATCTGCACAAGCTGCTTGAAGACTGCCACAGCGGTGCGCTGCAACTGCCCGATTTCCAGCGCAGCTGGGTGTGGGACGAGGAGCGCATCAAAAGCCTGATCGCCTCGGTGTCGCGCGCGTTTCCGGTGGGTGCGCTGATGACCTTGAAGACCGGCGGCGAGGTCAACTTCAGGCCGCGCCCGGTCGAAGGTGCGCCCGACGCAGCGGGGCAGGCGCTGCCGCAGGCGCTGCTGCTCGATGGCCAGCAGCGCATGACCTCGCTCTACCAGGTGGCGCTGCGTGGCCAGGTGGTGCAGACCGTCACGCCCAGGAACAAGCGGGTACAGCGCTGGTTTTATCTCGACATCCGCAAGGCGCTCGACCCATCCGTAGACCGCGACGAGGCCGTCATCGGCGTGCCCGCCGACAAGCTGGTGCGCTCTGTGGAGCTGGATCTGTCCACGCCAGACAAGGAGTACGCCACGCTGATGTACCCGGTGTCCCAGGTGCTCGACTGGGATCGCTGGCAAGACGGTTTCGACGCGTACTGGGAGGGCGCTGCGAACAAACCCCTGCGTGAGCTGTTTCGCACCTTCAAGCGCGAGGTGCTGGAAAATTTCCGCTACTACCAGGTGCCGGTGATCGCGCTCGACCAGTCCACGTCGAAAGAGGCCGTCTGCGTGGTGTTCGAGAAGGTCAACACCGGCGGCAAGCCGCTCGACGCCTTCGAATTGGTCACCGCCATGTATGCCATGGACGGCCATGAGCTGCGCAAGGACTGGTACGGCAGCGCCCACGACAAGGGACGTCACCGCCGCCTGGTGCAGACGTTGTGCCCGCCGGGGCAGGAGGCGGGCATTCTGGCCAACGTCAGCAACACCGATTTTCTGCACATCGTCTCGCTGTTTCACACCCGTGCGCTGCGCCGCCAGGCCGCCGCGGCGGGCAAGCAGGGCAGGGAGCTGCCCGCCGTCTCGGGCAACCGCCAGGCGCTGCTCAATCTGCCGCTGGCGGCCTACAAACAATACGAAACGCAGGCTGAGCAGGGGCTGGAGCGCGCGGCCAAGTTTTTGCACCTGCTGCGCATCTACCGCGTCTACGACCTGCCCTACCAGACGCAGATCGTGCCGCTGGCGGCCATCCTGGCCGACCTGGGCGACGCCTGGGAGCACGACAGCCACCGTGCGCGCCTGCAGCGCTGGTACTGGTGCGGGGTGTTTGGCGAGCTTTACGGCTCGGCCGTCGAGTCGCGCAGCGCCAAGGATTTTCTGCAAGTGCCCGAATGGCTGCTGCGCGGCGGCCCTGAGCCGGCAACGGTGAGCGAGGTGATTTTTCGCGCCGACCGCTTGAAGACCATGCGCATGCGCCTGTCGGCAGCCTACAAGGGCATGAACGCGCTGCTGATGAACGAGGGCGCGCAGGACTGGCGTTCGGGGCAGAAGTTCGATCACACGGTGTTCTTTGGCGAGAACGTGGACATCCACCACATCTTTCCCAAGGCCTGGTGCCAACAGCAAGGCATTGCGCCGGCGCTGTACGACGCCATCATCAACAAGACGCCGCTGTCGTTTCGCACCAACCGCATCATTGGCGGCGTGGCGCCGTCGCAGTATCTGGCGCAGTTGCAGGCGGGCGACGGGCAGACCCCGGGCGTGGCGGTCGAGCGGCTCGATGGCTATTTGCGCTCGCACGCCCTCGATCCGGCGTTGCTGCGCGCTGACGACGTCACTGCCTTCTGGGCCGATCGGCAGCAGCGTCTGCTGGCGCTGATTGCCCAGGCCATGGGCAAGACGCCCCAGGCCGACGTGGCCGGCGAGGAGGGCGCAGACCTGTTCGGCGACACCGACGAGGGCGAGGCCGAGGCCGAGGCGGAGATGGTCATCGCCATGTAAGTGCAACGTCAAGTCGTACACGAAATTCGTGCGACACGAATTTCGTGTACTATGGCGGGCATGAAAAACCTCACCATCACCGTCGACGACGCCGTGCTCGAATGGGCGCGCATCGAGGCGGCGCGCCGGGGCACCAGCGTCTCGCGCATGGTGGGCGACTTCATGGCCGAGATGATGCAGCGCGAGGACGCCTACGAGCGCGCCTACCTCGCCTGGCGCACCGACGAGCGCGGCTGGCAGGCGCCGCAGGATTCAAGTTCGATAGCGCGTAGCGCAAGCCCCGCAAGGGCTGAAGGCCGAAACAGCCTAGTATTCGGGGGCGCCGCATGACGCCGGTGTTCGTCGATACCTCGGTGCTGATCGCCGCCGAGAACCTGGCCGACGCGCCGCTGCACCAGGCCTGCCTGCAGTGGTTGGACCTGCTGTGGCGCACGCGCTGCGGGCGCACCGGCGGCCAGGCGCTGGTCGAGTTCTACGACCAGGTGGTCGCCGCGCAGCCGCCGCTGCCCCGGGGCGACGCGCGCGCCGCGATGCGCCGCTACCAGACCTGGACGCCGTGGAAGACCGACGCCGCCACGCTGGAGACGGCCTGGGCCATCGAGGCGCGCCACGACCTGGCCTTTGGCGACTGCCTGGCGCTGGCCTGCGCCCAGCACAGCGGCTGCCACGCCATGCTGACGCTGGCGCTGCCGCACGGCGGCGCCTACGGCGGCGTGACCGTGTGGCATCCGCGGCAGCAGCCGCTGCCCGACCCCGACAAGGAAGCCCGATGACTGACATGACCCCACCTCCCGACGTTGGCGCCAGCGCGCTTGCCCGCATCCGCCCCGAGGTGCGCGCCATGCACGCCTACGTGGTGCAGGACGCCGGCGGCCTCTTGAAGATGGACGCGATGGAGAACCCCTTCACGCTGCCGCCCGAGCTGCAGGCCGCGCTGGGCGCGCGCCTGGGCGCGCTGGCGCTCAACCGCTACCCCGGCCCGCGCTACGCCGACCTGCAGGCGGCGCTGGCCCGGCATGCGGACATGCCGGCGGGCTGCCGGCTGATCCTGGGCAACGGCTCGGACGAGCTGATCAGCCTGGCCGCACTGGCCTGCGCGCGCCCCGGCGCGACGGTGCTGGCGCCGGTGCCGGGTTTCGTCATGTACGCGATGAGCGCGCAGCTGCAGGGCCTGGGCTTCGTCGGCGTTCCGCTGACAAGCAACTTTGAACTCGACGAGGGTGCCATGCTGGCGGCGATTGCCCAGCACCGCCCGGCCCTCACCTTCCTGGCTTATCCCAACAACCCCACGGCCACGCTGTGGAACGAGGGCGTGGTGCAGCGCCTCATCGACGCCGCCGGCGCGGTGGGCGGCATCGTCGTCGTGGACGAGGCCTACCAGCCGTTTGCCAGCCGCACCTGGCTCGACCGCATGCGCGCCGAGCCGGCGCGCAACGGTCATGTGCTGCTGATGCGCACGCTGTCCAAGTTCGGCCTGGCCGGTGCCCGTCTGGGGTATTTGATCGGCCCGGCGGCGCTGGTCGGCGAGATCGACAAGGTGCGCCCGCCCTACAACGTCAGCAGCCTGAACTGCGAGGCGGCGCTGTTCGCGCTCGAGCACGCCGAGGTGTTCGCCGCCCAGGCCGCGGCGCTGCGCCGCGCGCGCACCACGCTGCTGGCGGCGCTGCGCGCGCTGCCCGGCATAGCGAAGGTGTGGGACAGCGAAGCCAACATGGTGCTGATCCGCGTGGCCGACGCGGCGCGCACCTTCGGCGCCATGCGCCAGCGCCAGGTGCTGGTCAAGAACGTTTCTACAATGCACCCGCTGCTGGCGCAGTGCCTGCGCCTGACGGTGGGCTCCGACGATGACAATGCCCGCATGCTGGCGGCGCTGGAGGCCTCCCTATGACTTCTTCCGCACTCGTTCCCTCTGCCAACACCGACCGCATCGCCGAGGTCGGCCGCACCACGGCAGAGACGCGCATCCAGGTGCGCGTCAACCTCGACGGCACCGGCGTGTCGCGCCTGAACACCGGGATCGGCTTCTTCGACCACATGCTCGAGCAGATCGCCCGCCACGGCCTGATCGATCTGGAGGTGCGCTGCGACGGCGACCTGCACATCGACGGCCACCACACGGTGGAAGACGTGGGCATCACGCTGGGACAGGCCTTTGCCCGCGCCGTGGGCGACAAGAAGGGCCTGCGCCGCTATGGCCACGCCTATGTGCCGCTGGACGAGGCGCTGTCGCGCGTCGTCGTCGATTTTTCGGGGCGTCCGAGCCTGCACATGAACGCGCCGTTCACCGCCGCCATGATCGGCCAGCTCGACACCCAGCTGGTCGGCGAGTTTTTCCACGGCTTCGTCAACCATGCGCTGGTCACGCTGCATATCGACAACCTCAAGGGCGTGAACGCGCACCACCAGTGCGAGACCATCTTCAAGGCCTTTGCGCGCGCGCTGCGCGCGGCGCTGGAGGTCGACCCGCGCGCGCCGGGCGTGATCCCATCGACCAAGGGCTCGCTGTAACCCGCTGCAGCGCCCCACGCAAGGCCTGAAAACGCATACGACGCGCGCCGCCCCGGCTGCGCCTGCACCCCGATGTCAACACCAATGAAAACCGTCGCCGTCGTCGATTACGGCATGGGCAATCTGCGCTCGGTCGCGCAGGCCGTGCGCACCGCCGCCGAGGGCGAGGGCTGGCAAGTCGTCGTCACGGCCGACCCGGCCGTGGTGCGCGCCGCAGACCGCGTCGTGCTGCCCGGCCAGGGCGCCATGCCCGACTGCATGCGCGAGCTCGATGCATCGGGCCTGCGCGCCTCGGTGCTTGAAGCTGCCGCCAGCAAGCCGCTGTTCGGCGTTTGCGTGGGAATGCAGATGCTGCTCTCGCACAGCGCCGAGGGCGGTGTCGACGGCCTGGACCTGATTGCGGGCCAGGTGCTCAAGTTCGACCTGGCCGGCCGGCGCCAGGCCGACGGCAGCCGCTACAAGGTGCCGCACATGGGCTGGAACCGCGTGCGCCAGGCGCGCCATGGGGCCGTCTGGCACCCGATCTGGCAAGGCATAGCAGACGACAGCTATTTCTATTTCGTGCACAGCTACTACGCGCGGCCCGAGCACGATGCGCACTGCGCCGGCGTGGCCGACTACGGCGAGCCGTTTGCTGCGGCCATTGCGCGTGATAATCTTTTTGCCACGCAATTCCACCCGGAGAAAAGCGCCGTGCAGGGCTTGCAGCTGTACCGCAACTTCCTGCGCTGGAAACCCTGATTTTCTTCAACCCGGCCGACCCTGGTGGCCACATCCCTCTGACCGACGACCATGCTGCTCATCCCCGCCATCGACCTCAAGGACGGACATTGCGTACGCCTCAAGCAAGGTGACATGGACCAATCCACCGTGTTTGGCGACCCGGCCGAAATGGCCCGCCGCTGGCTCGACGCCGGCGCGCGCCGCCTGCACCTGGTGGATCTGAACGGCGCCTTCGCCGGCCAGCCGAAGAACAAGAGCGCGATCAAGTCCATCCTGGCCGAGGTGGGCGGCGCGATCCCGGTGCAACTGGGTGGCGGCATCCGCGACCTGGACACCATCGAGCGCTACCTCGATGCCGGCCTGGAGTACGTGATCATCGGCACCGCCGCGGTCAAGAGCCCTGGCTTTCTGAAAGATGCGTGCAGTGCGTTCAGCGGCCACATCATCGTCGGCCTGGACGCCAAGGACGGCAAGGTGGCCACCGACGGCTGGAGCAAGCTCACCGGCCACGACGTGGCCGATCTGGGCAAGAAATACCAGGACTGGGGCGTCGAGTCGATCATCTACACCGACATCGGACGCGACGGCATGCTCACCGGCATCAACGTCGACGCCACGGTGCGCCTGGCGCGCTCGCTGACGATCCCGGTCATCGCCTCGGGTGGGCTGTCGAACATGGCAGACATCGAGCAGCTGTGCGCCGTCGAGCACGAGGGCGTGGAAGGCGTGATCTGCGGGCGCGCCATCTACAGCGGCGACCTGGACTTTGCCGCCGCGCAGGAGCGTGCCGACGCGCTGTCGGACGAGGCCTGACTCCCATCTGTCCGCCGTGCCGTGGCAACGGCCTGGGCGGGCTATCGAACCTAAGGATTTCCCATGCTGGCCAAACGCATCATCCCCTGCCTGGACGTGACCGGCGGGCGCGTCGTCAAGGGCGTGAACTTCGTCGAACTGCGTGACGCCGGCGACCCGGTGGAGATCGCTGCGCGCTACAACGAGCAGGGCGCGGACGAGCTCACCTTCCTCGACATCACGGCGACCAGCGACGGGCGCGACCTGATCCTGCCCATCATCGAGGCCGTTGCCAGCCAGGTGTTCATCCCGCTGACCGTCGGCGGCGGCGTGCGCAGCGTGGCCGACGTGCGCCGGCTGCTCAACGCGGGCGCGGACAAGACCAGTTTCAACTCGGCGGCGATTGCCACGCCCGAGGTCATCGAGCAGGCCAGCGGCAAGTACGGCGCGCAGTGCATCGTCGTCGCCATCGATGCCAAGCGCCGCCAGGGCCAGGAGGTCGTCGAGCGCGGCGAGGGCTGGGACGTCTACAGCCACGGCGGGCGCAAGAACACCGGGCTGGACGCTGTGCGCTGGGCCGAGGAGATGGCGCGGCGCGGCGCGGGCGAGATCCTGCTGACCAGCATGGACCGCGACGGCACCAAGAGCGGCTTTGACCTGCAGCTCACGCGCGCGGTGAGCGACGCGGTGGGCGTGCCCGTCATCGCGTCGGGCGGCGTGGGCAACCTGCAGCACCTGGCCGACGGCGTGACGCTGGGCGGCGCCGACGCGGTGCTGGCCGCCAGCATCTTTCACTACGGCGAATACACGGTGCGCCAGGCCAAGGAATTCATGCAGGAGCGCGGCATTGCCGTGCGCCTGTGACGCGGGAGCTGGGCGATGGACTGGCTCGATCAGCTGCGCTGGGACGACAAGGGGCTGATCCCGGTCATTGCCCAGGAAAAGGACACGGGCGACGTGCTGATGTTTGCCTGGATGAACCGCGAGGCGCTGCAAAAAACGGCTGAACTCGGGCGTGCGGTCTACTTCAGCCGCTCGCGCGGCAAGCTGTGGTTCAAGGGCGAGGAGTCGGGCCACGTGCAGCTGGTGCACGAGATCCGCGTCGACTGCGACCAGGACGTGGTGCTGCTCAAGGTCACGCAAACCGGCCACGAGCCCGGCATTGCCTGTCACACCGGACGCCATTCATGCTTTTTCAGCGTGCTGCAAAATGGCCGGTGGCAGGCCGTCGATCCGGTCTTGAAAGACCCGGCCAGCATCTACAAATAACGCTTCATGAACACGACCGATTCGCTGGCGCAACTGGCCGCCATCATTGAAAGCCGCAAGCCGGCCAACGGCGGCGACCCCGCCACCAGCTACGTGGCGCGCCTGCTGGCCAAGGGGCCGGACGCCTTCCTGAAAAAGATTGGTGAGGAAGCTACCGAGGTGGTGATGGCCGCCAAGGACGTGGATCATGGCGGCGACGCCGCCAAGCTGGTCTACGAGGTGGCCGACCTGTGGTTCCACAGCATGGTGGCGCTGGCGCACTACGGCCTGGCGCCCGCCGACGTGGTGGCCGAGCTCAAGCGCCGCGAAGGCATCAGCGGCATCGAGGAAAAAGCCCTGCGCAAGGCGCTCGCGCGCGAGCAGGGCGAGGCTTTGCCGCACGCACCGGGAGACTGAAGCCATGGAGCGCGAACCCATCGACGTACAGGCCCGCTACCAGGGCGAGGACGGTCCGGCCGACGACAGCCTGAAGACCTGGGGCTGGGTCAGTTATCTGCTGCATCTGATCGTGGCCGTCGCCGCTGTCATGCCCGGCGCCCAGCCCAGCGCGGTGCTGCTGCTGCTGGCGCTGATTCTGGATCTGGTCAAGCGAGGCGACGCTGCCGGCACCTGGCAGGCGTCGCACTTCTCCTGGCGCATTCGCAGCGTGCTGTGGGCCGGCCTGCTGTACCTGGTGACTGCGCCGCTGTGGCTGCTGTTCTTCATCCCGGGCTGGATTGCCTGGGGCCTCATCTCCCTGTGGTTCCTCTACCGCATCGTGCGCGGCATGGTGGCCATGAACAGCAACCGTGCCATCCATGCCTGACGACGCCAACCACCACCACCAGCCCTTGAACCTGGCCCTGCAAGGGGGCGGCTCCCACGGCGCGCTGACCTGGGGCGTGCTGGACGCGCTGCTCGAAGACGGGCGTTTCAACCTCGAAGGCATCAGCGGCACCAGTGCCGGCGCGATGAACGCGGTGGCCCTGGCCCACGGCTTTGCCCAGGCAGCGCGCCACCACAAGGATCGAGACGATATCCACAAGGCCGGCTGCAGGCTGGCGCGGCGCACGCTCAAGGAGCTGTGGGAGGGCGTGGGGGCGCTGGGCAGCCTGACCTGGGGCCTGCCGCTGGAGAACAACCCGTGGCTGGGCTGGGTCGCGCAATGGATTTCGCCGGCCCAGGCCAACCCGCTGGGCTTCAACCCGCTGCGAAGGCTGCTGGAGGCCAAGGTCGACTTCGAGCAGCTGCGCGCCCACGACGGGCACGAGCACGTGCCGCAGGTATTCGTCTGCGCCACCAGCGTACATACCGGCAAGGGGCGCATTTTCTCCGGCAAGGAGCTGACCGTCGATGCGGTGATGGCCTCGGCCTGCCTGCCGATGATGTTTCGCGCCGTGGAGATCGACGGCGAGCCATACTGGGACGGTGGCTATTCGGGCAACCCGGCGCTGCACCCGCTGCACTATCACACGCGTTGCAGCGACATCCTGCTGGTGCAGATCAACCCGGTGGAGCTTGATGTCACGCCGACCGGCGCGGCCGACATCATGGAGCGCATGAACGAGGTCACCTTCAACGCCAGCCTGCTGGCCGAACTGCGCGCCATCGGCTTCGTGCGCCGCCTGCTCGACGAGGGCAAGCTCGATCCCAAGCGCTACAAGAGCGTGCGCATGCACCGCATCGACGGCGGCGCCGTGCTGGCGCCGTTCGGCTCGGCCAGCAAGATGCGCGCCGACCTGGGCTTTGTGCGCCAGCTGTTCGCGCTGGGGCGCGAGGCCGGCAAACGCTGGTTGGACGAGGACTGCGCGGCCGTGGGCAAGCGCTCGACCATGCCGATGCTGGAGCACTGAATTTCAACGCCTTCCCGAAACCAAATCACCATGCACGACCACCACCACGACCCCGACTGCCTGTTCTGCAAGATCATCGACGGCAAGATTCCATCCAAGAAAGTGTTCGAGGACGAGCAGGTCTATGCCTTCCACGACATCCATCCCTGGGCGCCGGTGCATTTCCTGATCGTGCCCAAGACGCACCTGCCGTCGATGGCGCAGGCCGCGCCCGAACACGCTGCGCTGCTGGGCCACATGATGCTGCTGGCGCCGCGCCTGGCGATGGAGCAGGGCTGCAATCCCTATCCCGACGGCGGCTACCGCATCGTCGTCAACACCGGCACCGAGGGCGGCCAGGAAGTGCACCACCTGCACATGCACGTGATTGGCGGGCCACGCCCCTGGCTTCGAGGCTGAGCCTCCGAGGCCAGGGTGCCCGCTTCGAGGTTGATGCGAGTCAGCGAGGCACCCGGGAATGCCGGTGCGGCCATCGCGGCGCGTTCTACAATGAACCGTATTCGTTAGGAGATTTCCATGGGTTCGTTTTCCATCTGGCACTGGCTCATCGTGCTGCTGATCGTGGTGATGGTGTTTGGCACCAAAAAGCTCAAGAACATCGGCAGCGACCTGGGCGGTGCGGTCAAGGGCTTCAAGGAAGGCATGAAGGACGGCGCCAGCGACGAGGCGCAGGCACCGGCCGCGGGGCAGGTCACCAACAACGCTGCCGCCAGCGCTGCCAATGCCGACAAGACCACGATCGACGTCGAAGCCAAGCAAAAGAGCTGAGACTCTGAGCGTCAAGCGCAATGATTGACATCGGACTGTCCAAGATGGCGCTGATCGGCGCCGTCGCCCTCGTCGTCGTAGGGCCCGAAAAGCTGCCGCGCGTGGCGCGCACCATCGGTACGCTGCTGGGCAAGGCGCAGCGCTACGTGGCCGACGTGAAGGCCGAGGTCAATCGCACGATGGAGATCGATGAGCTGCGCAAGATGAAGGAGACCGTCGAAGGTGCGGCGCGCGACGTGGAGCAAAGCATCCACAGCACGACGCGCGACCTTGAAAAGGACTGGAGCGAGACCACCGCGTCGATCGAGTCCAGCCTGTCGGGCCTGGATGAGCCGCTGCCTGAGCAGGCGGCATCCACCTACGTGGCGCCCGTCTACCACCATCCTCGCAAGAACTGGCGCCTCAAGCGCGCGGCCGTTCCCAGCTGGTACAAGACGCGCAACGGCGTGCGCACGCATGTGCAGTCGGGCGCGGCGCGGGTGGCGCGGTTCCGTCCGCGCAGGCCGCTTGGGTGAGCCCCATCCTCTTCTCCCTTCGCATGCACTTTTGCCCGCCGCGCCGGTTGGTGCAGGCCTGCGGCCCTTACCCTGACCATGTCTGACACCCCCGAACGAGAAGACGAGCTGGCCGGTACCGAGCAGCCCTTTGTGCAGCACCTGATGGAGCTGCGCGACCGCCTGATCCGCGTCATCGTGGCCGTTGGCATCGTCGCCGCCGTCCTCGCCCTCTACCCCGGGCCGGGGCAGTTGTACGACCTGCTTGCCAAGCCGCTGGTGGCGCATCTGCCCCAGGGGTCGACGATGATTGCCACCTCGGTGATCTCGCCATTCATGGTGCCACTCAAGATTTTGCTGATGGCGGCCTTTTTGATCGCGCTGCCCTACGTGCTCTACCAGGTCTGGGCCTTTGTGGCACCGGGGCTGTACTCGCACGAGAAAAAGCTGGTGCTGCCGCTGGTGGTCTCCAGCACCGTGCTGTTCTTCATGGGCGTGGCATTCTGCTATTTCTTCGTCTTCGGCCAAGTGTTCAAGTTCATCCAGAGCTTTGCGCCCAAGAGCATCACTGCCGCGCCCGACATCGAAGCTTATCTGGGCTTCGTGCTGACCATGTTCCTGGCCTTTGGGCTGGCCTTCGAGGTGCCGATCGCGGTCGTCGTGCTCGCGCGCCTGAACGTGATCACCGTCGAGAAACTCAAGAGCATGCGCGGCTATTTCATCGTGGTCGCCTTCATCATCGCCGCCATCGTTACGCCGCCCGACGTGGTCTCGCAGCTGGCGCTGGCGATTCCAATGTGCCTGCTCTACGAAGTCGGCATCTGGGCTGCGCAAATTTTCATTCGCAACACGCAGGCGCCCGAAGACGCGCAGGCCTGATCAGCGCTGCTGGCGTCGGCGCAGCGGAGGGCGCGTGCCCGGCACTACCGTCACGTCCAGGCGTTGATCGCCGCGCTGCACCGCGAATGCGGCTTCGTGCCCGGGTTTGAGCGCCGCCACGGCACTGAGCAGCTGCGAGACCGACTGCGTGGGCGTGCCGCCCACTTCCATGATCACGTCGCCGGGGCGGATGCCGGCCTGCGCCGCCGGGCCGCCCTGCAGCACGCCGGTGATGATCACGCCCTCGCTGGCGTGCACGCCAAAAGTCTGGGCCAGCTCGGGCGAGAGTTCTCCGGGCTCCACACCGATCCAGCCGCGCGTGACCTGGCCGTCGCGCACGATGCCTTCGAGCACCAGCCTGGCCGTTGCCACCGGAATGGCAAAGCCGATGCCCATGCTGCCGCCCGAGCGCGAATAGATTGCGGTGTTGATGCCCAGCAGATTGCCCTGGACGTCGACCAGCGCGCCGCCGGAATTTCCGGGATTGATTGCCGCGTCGGTCTGGATGAAATTCTCGAAGGTGTTGATGCCCAGCTCGCTGCGCCCCAGCGCCGAGACGATACCGCTGGTCACCGTCTGGCCGACGCCGAAGGGGTTGCCGATGGCCAGCACCTGGTCGCCCACGGAGAGTTGGTCGGAGTTGCCCAGCGTGATGACCGGCAGCTTGTCCAGCGTAATCTTCAGAATGGCCAGGTCGGTCTCCGGGTCGGTGCCGATCACGCTGGCGCTGGCGCGGCGGCTGTCGCTGAGCGTCACCTCGATTTCGTCGGCGCCTTCGACGACGTGGTTGTTGGTCAGGATGTAGCCGTCGTGGCTGATGATCACGCCGCTGCCCAGCCCGGTCTGCGACCGCGTGCCCTGGTCTCCGAAGAAGAAGCGGAACCACGGGTCGCTGCTGCGCGGCTGGCGCACTTCCTTGCTGGTGGTGATGCTCACCACCGCGGGCGCCGCCTTGCGCGCGGCGGCGCTGAAGCTGCCGGCAACCGGCTGCTCTGGCTCCGCCGCAGGCGCTTGCAGCAGCGTCACGGTGGGGCGCTGCGGCGCACCGCGGCCCACCCAGTCAGGCTGCAGCGTGGCGACGACGAAATACGCTGCAAGGCAGACCGTCACGGCCTGGGAAAACAGCAGCCACAAACGTTTCATGGTGGTCGGGCAGAAGGGGAAAAAGCCATTGTCGCGTGTTTTGGCGCGCATTCCGCCACGCGGGGCGCCGTGGCCACGCCCTGGCGCACAATGCCAGCATGAGCACCACCCGAGAACAATTGCTGCAGCAGTTCGACGCCCTGCTGCAGCCCGAGCGATTCAAGGACTACGGCCCCAACGGCCTGCAGGTGGAGGGCCGGCCCACGGTGGCGCGCGTCGTCAGCGGAGTGACCGCCAGCCGGGCGCTGATCGACGCCGCCATCGACGCGGGCGCCGACGCCATCTTCGTGCACCACGGCCTGTTCTGGCGCGGCATGGACGGGCGCGTCACCGGCTGGATGAAGCAGCGCCTGCAGCGCCTGCTGGCCCACGACATCAATTTGTTTGCCTACCACCTGCCGCTGGACGCACACGCCGAATGGGGCAACAACGCCCAGCTCGGCCGTGTGCTGGGCTGGCAGGCCGATCAACGCTTTGGCGACCAGGAGCTGGGCTTTGCCGGCGCCGCAGACTTTGCCGACGCACAGGCTCTGGCACTGCATGTGCAGGGCGTGCTGGGGCGTGCGGTGACCTGCGTGGCGCCGGTACAGCAGCGCGCCATCCGGCGCGTTGCCTGGTGCAGCGGCGGCGCGCAGGGTTTTTTCGAGGCGGCCATCGCCGCGGGCGCCGACGCCTTCATCACCGGCGAGATTTCCGAACCCCAGGCGCATCTGGCGCGCGAGACCGGCGTGGCCTTTCTGGCCGCCGGTCACCATGCCACCGAGCGTTACGGCGCGCCGGCGCTGGCTGGCCATGTCGCGGCCACGCTGGGGCTGGAGCACCGCTTCATTGACATTGACAACCCGGCCTGAATTTCACGGCGCCGCCGTCCATCATGACATCCTCTTCTCTCCCCATTGCGATCACCCAGGGCGATCCCGCGGGCATCGGCCCGGAAATCGTCGCCCAGGCCTTTCGCGACGCCCCCGAGTTGCTGGCCGGCTGCTTCGTGGTCGGCGACGTGGCCACGCTGCGCCGCGCCGCTGCCTGCATCGAGCACCCTGGCCAGCCCAGCCTGCCCGTGGCCGTGCTCGGCGGCCTGGACGAGGTAGCGGCGCTGCCGCCGCGCTGCCTGCCGGTCTGGCCCCTGGCGGGGCTGCACGGCCCGGCGCCGTGGGGGCAGGTCAGCGCACGGGCGGGGAGCGACGCAGCGGCCTGCGTCACCTGGGCGGCGCAGGCCGCATTGCGCGGTGAGATTGCCGCGCTGGTCACCGCGCCTCTGCACAAGGAGGCGCTGTCCGCGGCGGGCGTGACCTACCCGGGCCACACCGAGCTGCTTCAGGCCGAGAGCGCACGCCATGCGGGCGTGCCGCTTGCCGACATGCCGGTGCGCATGATGCTGGCCAGCGACGAGCTGCGCACCGTGCTGGTGAGCATCCATGTCTCGCTGCGCGAGGCGATTGCCGCCGTGACCCAGGCCAATGTGCTGCAAACCCTGCGCATCACCCATGCGGCGCTGTCGCGCAACCTGGGGCGCGCGCCGCGCATCGCGGTGGCCGGGCTCAATCCCCATGCGGGCGAGGGCGGCCTGTTCGGCCGTGAGGAGATCGATGAAATTGCGCCCGCCGTCGCCCAGGCGCGAGTCGAGGGCGTGGATGCGCATGGGCCTTTTGCGCCCGATACGGTCTTCATGCGCGCGCGCAGCACTCCGCAGCGCCCCGGGGCGTTCGACGTGGTGCTGGCCATGTACCACGACCAGGGCCTGATTCCGATGAAGTACCTGGGCGTGGACAAGGGCGTGAACGTGACGCTGGGCCTGCCGCTGGTGCGCACCAGCCCCGACCATGGCACGGCATTCGACATTGCCGGGCGCGGCGTTGCCGACCCGGCCAGCCTGATCGAGGCAGTGCGCATGGCGCGCGCCCTTGTGGGTGGCGGCTGAACGCCTGGCGTGGGGGCGAACGGCCTTGGCAGGCACCCGCAGCGCCCCGCGCTTATCCTTTGCGCAGGCTGTCGCGGATCTCGCGCAACAGCACGATGTCCTCGGGTGTGACGACCTCGGGCTCGGGTGCTGGCGGCGCCTCGCGCTTGAGGCGGTTGATCTGCTTGACCATCAGGAAAATGATGAAGGCCAGGATCGCGAAATTGACCGCGACGGTGATGAAGTTGCCGTAAGCAAACACCGGGACGCCCGCTTTCCTGACGGCATCCAGCGTGTGGGCCGTGCCCTCGGGCACTGAGCCCAGCGCGAAGAACATGTTGGAGAAGTCGAGTTTGCCGAAAACCAGGCCGACGACCGGCATGATCAGGTCGGCGACGACCGAATCGACGATCTTGCCGAAGGCGCCGCCGATGATGACGCCGACGGCCAGGTCAACGACGCTGCCCTTGACTGCGAACTCCCGGAATTCCTGCATGAAACTCATCGCATTTCCTTGATGTAGATGAAAGCACGCTAGTTTGCCCGAGAAGTCGTGGCGCGTGCGACATTGAGCCGGGCAGCGGCACTCCGCTACAATTTGCGGTTGATTCCAATACCGATGCATACCGAGGAACCCCATGAGTGATACTCCCATCGACTCCAGCAAGCGAACGTGGTTGATCGCGTCCGGCTGCGCTGGCGCGGTTGGCGGCGTGGCCACCGCCGTCCCTTTCGTGAGTACGTTTGAGCCTTCGGAGAAGGCCAAGGCGGCGGGTGCTGCCGTCGAGGTCGACATCTCCAATCTCAAGGAGGGTGAGAAGCTGACCGTCGAGTGGCGCGGCAAGCCGGTATGGATTGTTCGTCGGACCAAGGAAGAGATCGATGACCTGGCCAAGCACGACAGCGAGCTGGCCGACCCCGAGTCGCTGCGCCACCCGGACGAGTTCACGCCGCCCTATGCACAGAATGAATGGCGCTCGATCAAGCCCGAGTTCCTGGTCGTGATTGGTATCTGTCCGCACCTGGGTTGCTCGCCGACGGACAAGTTCACGCCCGGGCCGCAGCCCTCGCTGCCCAACGACTGGCCGGGTGGCTGGCTCTGCCCCTGCCACGGCTCGACCTTTGACATGGCCGGCCGCGTGTTCAAGAACAAGCCGTCGCCGGACAATCTGCCGGTACCTCCGCACATGTACCTGTCGGACGCCAAGCTCCTGATCGGTGAAGACAAGAAGGCTTGAGGGAGAACCACATGGCTGCCTACCGCGAATTCAAGGAAATTTCGCCCAACGCTTCGGCGGGCGCGAAAACGATGAACTGGCTGGAAAACCGTTTCCCGACGGCCTTCGACGCCTACAAGGTCCACATGTCGGAGTACTACGCTCCGAAGAACTTCAACATCTGGTACATCTTCGGCTCGCTGGCACTGCTGGTGCTGGTGATCCAGATCGTCACCGGCATCTTTCTGGTGATGAACTACAAGCCCGACGCCGAGAAGGCCTTCGCGTCGGTCGAGTTCATCATGCGCGACGTGCCCTGGGGCTGGCTGATCCGCTACATGCACTCCACCGGTGCATCGGCCTTCTTCATCGTCGTCTACCTGCACATGTTCCGCGGCCTGATGTACGGTTCGTACCGCAAGCCGCGCGAGCTGGTCTGGATCTTTGGCTGCGCCATCTTCCTGGCGTTGATGGCCGAGGCCTTCATGGGCTACCTGCTTCCCTGGGGCCAGATGTCGTACTGGGGTGCGCAGGTGATCGTGAACCTGTTCTCGGCGATTCCCTTCGTCGGCCCTGATCTGGCCATTCTGATCCGTGGCGACTATGTGGTTGGCGACGCAACGCTCAACCGCTTCTTCAGCTTCCATGTGATCGCGGTGCCGCTGGTGCTGCTGGGCCTGGTCGTCGCGCACCTGCTGGCGCTGCACGACGTGGGCTCGAACAATCCCGACGGCATCGAAATCAAGGGCCCGGGCAAGCCCGTGGACGACAAGGGCCATCCGCTGGACGGCATCCCCTTCCACCCCTACTACACGGTGCATGACATCCTGGGCGTGTGCGTCTTCCTGTTCCTGTTCTCGGCCGTGGTGTTCTTTGCACCCGAGGCTGGTGGCTACTTCCTGGAATACAACAACTTCATCCCGGCCGATCCGCTGCAGACGCCCAACCATATTGCCCCGGTGTGGTACTTCACGCCGTATTACTCGATGCTGCGCGCCATCACCAGCGAGATGGTGTATGCGCTGATCGTCTGCGTCGGCCTGGGCGGCCTGCTGGGTCTGGTCAAGGCACCGGGCATCTTCAAGGCTGCGTCCGTCGTCGGTGCGGCTGTCGTGATCGCGCTGATGCTGCTCATCGACGCCAAGTTCTGGGGCGTCGTGGTCATGGGCGGCGCGGTCGTCATCCTGTTCTTCCTGCCCTGGCTGGATCACAGTCCCGCACGCTCCATCCGCTACCGCCCAAGCTGGCACAAGTGGGTTTACGCCGCTTTCGTCGTGTGGTTCGTCATCCTGGCCTACCTGGGCATCCAGCCGCCGTCGCCGGTGGGCGAGCGCGTCTCGCAAGTCGGTACGCTGTTCTACTTCGGCTTCTTCCTGCTCATGCCCTGGTGGAGCCAGCTGGGCACGCCCAAGCCCGTGCCCGAGCGCGTGACCTTCAAGCCCCACTGAGCCGGAGAACAACAATGAAAAAACTCATTCTGACGCTGATCACAGCACTGGGCCTGGTCGCAGGCGTGCAGGCCTCCGAAGGGGGAATGCACTGGGACAAGGCGCCCGTGAACGTGACCGACCAGGCGTCGCTGCAAAACGGCGCCAAGCTGTTCGTCAACTACTGCCTGGGCTGCCACTCGGCCGCGTTCATGCGCTACAACCGCCTGACCGACATTGGCCTGACCGAGCAGCAGATCAAGGACAACTTGCTGTTCACGACCGACAAGATCGGCGAGACCATGGTCGCCGCGATCAACCCCAAACAGGCCAAGGACTGGTTTGGCGCCAATCCGCCCGACCTGACGGTGATCGCGCGTTCGCGTGCCGGAAGTGGTGGCTCGGGCGCCGATTACCTGTACACCTTTCTGCGTACCTTCTACCGCGACGGCACCAAGGCCACAGGCTGGAACAACCTGGCCTTCCCCAGCGTAGGCATGCCCCATGCGCTGTGGCAGCTGCAAGGCGAGCGCCGTGCGCTGTTCGACGAGAAGAAGGCCGCCGATGGCCAGATCGAACAGGTGTTCAAGGGCTGGGAGCAGATCAGCGACGGCACGATGTCTGCCCAGGAATACGACCATGCCGTCGGCGACCTGGTCAACTACCTGCAATGGATGGGCGAGCCCGTCCAGAACACGCGTATTCGCATCGGTGTCGGCGTACTGATCTTCCTGGCGCTCTTCACCTTCATCGCCTGGAAGCTCAACGCCGCGTACTGGAAGGACGTCAAGTAAGCATCACCGTACACACGGCGCCCGCGCGCGCCGTCGTGCCTGAACAGAGTGGGTGCGAATTGCGCACCCACTCTTTTGACTTTTAGGAGCTCTTCACCATGATGGTGCTTTATTCGGGCACGACCTGCCCCTTCTCCCATCGCTGCCGTTTCGTCCTGTTCGAAAAAGGCATGGATTTTGAAATCCGCGATGTGGACCTGTACAACAAGCCCGAGGACATCGGCGTGATGAATCCCTACGGCCAGGTGCCCATCCTGGTCGAGCGCGATCTGATCCTGTACGAATCCAACATCATCAACGAGTACATTGACGAGCGCTTTCCGCATCCGCAGCTGATGCCGGGCGACCCGGTCGACCGCGCGCGCGTGCGCCTGTTCCTGCTGAACTTCGAGAAAGAGCTGTTCACGCACGTGCACACGCTGGAGTCGCGCAACAGCAAGGGCAATGAAAAGGCCCTGGAGAAGGCGCGCACCCACATCCGCGAGCGCCTGACGCAGCTGGCGCCGGTATTCCTCAAGAACAAGTACATGCTGGGCGAGGGCTTCTCGATGCTCGACGTTGCCATCGCGCCGCTGCTGTGGCGCCTAGACTACTATGGCATCGAACTGTCCAAGAACGCCGCGCCGCTGCTCAAGTACGCCGAGCGCATCTTCTCGCGCCCGGCCTACATCGAGGCGCTGACGCCTTCCGAAAAAGTCATGCGCAAGTGATGGCCCGGCCATCGCACCGCTGAGACCGCACGCCCCGACGAGACCATGACAGCCCAGGATCAACCCTCAACGCGCCCGTACTTCATTCGTGCCCTGCATGAATGGTGCACCGACCATGGCCTGACGCCCTACCTCGTCGTGCATGCAGACGATTCAGTGCAGGTGCCACACGATTTCGTCCACGATGGCGAAATCGTGCTCAACATCAGCTACGACGCGACCCAAAGCCTGCAGTTGGGCAATGAATTCATCGCTTTCAAGGCGCGCTTTGGTGGCCGGCCGCACGACATCATGGTTCCCGTGGGGCGTGTCGCCGCGATTTATGCGCGCGAGAACGGCCAGGGCATGGCGTTTCCGGTCGAGCCGGCCCAGCCGGACGCGATGGCTGGCGCGGCCGCAGCAAATGCGGCCCCCGGTGAATCGCCACTGACCAGCGTACCCAGTGTGAGCGACGGCGGAACCGAGGCGCCGCAGAATCCCCCGGATCCGGCGCCGACTGCACCTGGTACGACTCCAGGCAGGCCATCGCTGAGAAGAATCAAATAATGCGCCGCGAAGTGGATAAATGCCTATCTGCAGCAAAAGTAGATGCGTTTGCCCACTAGAATTACCGGCTTGGCCCAGTTAGTGGGACACCCGTCCTCTAGCGGCACTCGATTGTTTGGCATCAGGTTCGGGTGTAATGCAGGGCAAGGTTTTTGGCGAGTAGTGTGCAGACGGTAGAGGCAGGTCAAACACGGTTTGAGCAAGAGAAGAATGAATATGCCGCTTTAGCTCAGTTGGTAGAGCAACGGTCTTGTAAACCGTAGGTCGTCCGTTCGATTCGGACAAGCGGCACCAAATGAAAAGGGCAGTCCACAAGGCTGCCCTTTCTTGCTTTGCAGCCAGCTATTGTGCTGCCCGCATCCTGATGTATTCAGAAGAGGCGCTTGAAGCGGCCTTTGCCTGGCGCTTTAATCGACGCTCCAACATGCCCGCCCTCACCGAGCGACTGCTGGTGACCGTGGTAGCTTGCCCGCCGCAGCCAATGCGGGTGATTCGAATCCTGCCAATCAGAAACGCCAATGGCCCGCACGCGGCGGGCCATTGGCGGGGAGCGCACACGGCCAGGACGGCCGGTGCGCGCGGGGCAGGAATTACTTCTTGCCCTTCTTGGCGGGCGCAGGGGCCGGCGCAGCGGCGGCCGCGGCGTCGATCACCACCTCGGGCAGCTTGATCGAAATCAGCGCCGGGTTCTTGTTGGCACCGCGCACGATGGCCTTCACGCCGTGGGGCAGCTTGACCGATTGCACGCCAGGTGCGGTCTTGCTGGTCAGCTGGCTCAGGTCGACCGAGAGGAACTCGGGCAGCTGCGAAGGCATGCACATCACGTCCAGCTCATGGATCAGCGGCGTGACGGTGCAGCCCTCGTCCTTGACGGCGGGCGACTGCTCCAGGCCTTCGTAGTGCAGCGGCACCTTCAGGTGCACGCGGGTCTTGTCGTCCACGCGCTGAAAGTCCACGTGCAGCACCTGCTGCTTGAAGGGGTGGTATTGCGTGTCACGCAGCAGCACCTTGGTAGTCTGTCCGTCCAGTTCCATGTCCAGGATGCTGGAGTGGAAGGCTTCCTTCTTGAGCGCGTGCCACAGGGCGTTGTGATCCAGCTCGATCATCTTGGGCTCGGCACCGGCGCCGTAGACGATGCCCGGGGCGCGGCCCGTGATGCGCAGGCGGCGGCTCGCACCCGTGCCTTGCTTGGCGCGCTCGAAAGCGACGAATTTCATGGTTTCACTCCTGATGAGGCCGACCGCGACCAGTGCGGCCCCTGTGCTTGAAAAAGCCCTGCGCCGAACGGAGCAGGGCGGGGGATATGTTCGCGAAGCTGCTGGCTGCGTGCAGGCGCACGCGGATCAGTTCAGCTCCGAGAACAGACTCATGACCGAAGCGCCGCTGGCGATGCGCTTCATGGTTTCCGCCATCAGCGGGGCGACCGACAGTTGGCGCACCTTGGAGCAGGCGCGCGCCGCCTCGCTCAGCGGAATGGTGTTGGTGACCACGACCTCGTCGAGAGCGGTGCCGTTGGAGATACGGTCGATGGCCGGGCCTGAGAAAATCGGATGCGTGCAATAGGCATAGACCTTTTGCGCACCGCGCTGCTTGAGCACCTCGGCCGCTTTGACCAGCGTGCCGGCGGTGTCGATCATGTCGTCCATGATCACGCAGTTGCGTCCGTCGATGTCGCCGATCACGTGCATGACTTCGGACACGTTGGCCTTGGGGCGGCGCTTGTCGATGATGGCCAGATCGCAACCCAGTTGCTTGGCCAGCGCACGGGCGCGCACCACGCCGCCGACGTCGGGGCTGACCACGATCAGGTTCTCGTATTTCTTCTGGTTCAGGTCGCCCAGCAGCACGGGAGATGCGTAGATGTTGTCGACCGGGATGTCGAAGAAGCCCTGGATCTGGTCGGCGTG
>PGEI01000026.1 GCA_002894305.1 Comamonadaceae bacterium CD01 | reverse complement strand
CGTTTTGAGTATGTTCGCACCGCCAAAAATAGCGTTAACAGGCCCTACTTTGTCGGCTTCGCTTGTCGTGCTGCAGCACTGCCCGCGCTTCACCTTCGCGTACTCGATCGATATGGAAATGGAATGACGCGACGCCGGTGCGGATGTCCGATCGGCGACCGGATGCGCCGTGCGATTGCGCCTATATTTGTCCATCACATTTCAGCGACCGAGGAGCGAGACGCCATGGGCTACCCCAGCACCCAACTATTCATCGACGGCCAGTGGCAGGACGCCGCCGACGGCAAGAGCCTGCCGGTCTTCAACCCGGCCACCGGCAAGGAGATCGGTCGCGTGGCGCACGCCGGCATCGCCGACCTGGATCGTGCGCTGGCCGCGGCGCAAAAAGGCTTCGAGACCTGGCGCGACGTCTCGGCGTTCGAGCGCGCCAAGACCATGCGCCGCGCCGCCGCGCTGGTGCGCGAGCGCGCCGACGCGATTGCCGCGGTGATGACGCAGGAGCAGGGCAAGCCGCTGATCGAGGCCAAATTGGAGACCCTGGCCGCGGCCGACATCATCGAGTGGTTTGCCGACGAGGGCCAGCGCGTGTATGGGCGCATCGTGCCGGCGCGCAACCTGACGGTACGCCAGATGGTGGTCAAGGATCCGTTGGGCGTGGTCGCCGCATTCACGCCGTGGAACTTCCCGATCAACCAGGTGGTGCGCAAGGTCAGCGCGGCGCTGGCCGCGGGCTGCTCGGTGCTGGTCAAGGCCGCCGAGGAGACGCCCGCCAGCCCCGCCGAGCTGATTCGCGCGTTTGCCGACGCTGGCGTGCCGACCGGCGCCGTCGGGCTGGTCTACGGCAACCCGGCCGAGATCTCGGGCTACCTGATCCCGCACCCCGTCGTGCGCAAAGTCACGTTCACCGGATCGACCTTCGTCGGCAAGCAACTGGCGGCGCTGGCCGGCCAGCACATGAAGCGCGCGACGATGGAGCTGGGCGGCCACGCGCCGGTCATCGTCTGCGAGGACGCCGACATTGCGCTGGCCGTCAAGACGGCAGGCGGCTCCAAGTTCCGCAATGCCGGCCAGGTGTGCATCTCGCCGACGCGCTTTCTGGTGCACGAGGACGTCCGCGCGCAGTTCGTCGACGCGCTCACCAAGCACGCAGAGAGCCTGAAGGTGGGCGACGGCCTGGCCGAGGGCACGCAGATGGGCCCGCTGGCCAACCCGCGCCGGGTCACCGCGATGGCAGAATTTCTGGGCGACGCGCGCGCGCAGGGCGCCACGGTGCGCACCGGCGGTGAGCGCATCGGCGAGGCGGGCAACTTCTTCGCGCCGACGGTGCTCGACGACGTGCCGCTGTCGGCGCGCATCTTCAACGAGGAACCCTTCGGCCCGGTGGCCGCGGTGCGCGGCTTCACCGATCTGCAGGATGCGATTGCCGAGGCCAACCGCCTGCCGTTCGGCCTGGCGGGCTATGCCTACACCCGCTCGCTGAAGAACGCGCACCTGCTGAGCCAGCGCGTCGAGGTCGGCATGCTGTGGATCAACCAGCCCGCCGCGCCCTGGCCCGAGCTGCCGTTTGGCGGCATCAAGGACTCAGGTTATGGCAGCGAGGGCGGCATGGAGGCGCTGGAGGCCTGCCTGAACACGCGCACGGTGGTGATCACCAACGCCTGACGGCAGTTTTTAGTGAAAAAAACCGCAGTCATCGGACTGCGGTTTTTTCATGCGCGCGCCAAGGACGCGCGGTGGCATCAAGCTGCCATCAGATCTTCAGCGACGCCATGTCCTGCGTGAAGACCAGTTCGGAAACTCGGTTCCACAGGATCTGGTCGCGTTGGAAAGCCCTCAGATCGTCCAGAATTTTCTTGAACTGCGGATCCTTGGCGCTGTGCTCGGCGTAGACCTCCTGGGTCGCATTGAAACCTGCCTGCACGATCTCCTTGTTGAAGCGCTTGAGCTGGGTACCGGTGGCCACCAGGCGTTTGAGCGAAATCGGGTTCAGGTACAGGTACTTGGAGGTACCGTCGTTGTAGGCCACATCCATGGCCGCATTGACGATCGCCTTGTACTCGGGCGACAACTTGGCGTAGGCCTTGTTGTTGATGAAGAACTCCAGGTCAGCGCCGCCTTCCCACCAGGCGCCGTAGTAGTAGTACTTGGCCACCTTGTTCCAGCCCATCTTCTCGTCGTCGTAGGGGCCGACGAACTCGGCTGCATCCAGCGTGCCTTTTTCCAGTGCCTGGTAAACGTCACCGCCGGGCATGTTTTGCGCCACCACGCCCAGCTTGGCCATGGATTCGCCGAACACGCCGCCGCCCAGGCGCATCTTCAGGCCCTTGAAGTCCTCGGGCTTGTTCATTTCCTTGCGGTACCAGCCGCCCATCTGGGTGCCGGTGTTCAGCGCGCTGCGGGCGAAGAAGTTGTACTTGGCGAACAGTTCGTCGAGCAGCTTGTGGCCGTTGCCGTGCAGCTTCCAGGCCTGGTTCTGCTGCGGCGTGAAACCAAACGGAATGGCGCAGCTGAAGGCAAACGACGGATCCTTGCCGGTGTAGTAATAGGCTGCGGTCTCGCCCATCTCGATCGAGTCGTCGGCCAGCGCATCAACGATGCCGAACGCCGGGATCAGCTCGCCAGCAGCATGCACCGACACCTCGAACTTGCCACCCGACAGCGCCTTGACGGTCTCGGAGAATTTCACGGCGCAGCCGTGCAGCGTCTCCAGCGCCTTCGGAAAGCTGGTGGCCAGGCGCCAGCGCACGGTCTGCTGCGCGTGCACCGCGGGCGCCACGCCAGCGGCCAGCACACCGGCCACGCCTGCATGCTTGATGAGGGAACGACGATCCATCATTGACTCCTTGGAAGAATGGTTGGGAACAAACTGTTGCAGTGTAGTACGTTCCACGGACAAAACGCTCCGGCAAAACGCCTGGTTCACGGGGCGCGCGACGCCCATACCACATAGGCAATCACCGCCTCCAGCTGTTCGGGCGTCAGCTGTCCCTCGAACGAGGGCATGGCACCCGAACCGTCGCGCAGCACCGCGCGCACCTGGTCGCTGCCGGGCTGCAGTTCATTGAGATCCGGGCCGATGGAACCATCGGCCTGCGCGTCGCGCAGCGTGTGGCACACCGCGCAGGCCGGGCTGGCCTGCTGGGTGAACACCTTGCGCCCCAGGTCGATCTGCGCCGCGTCCGGCACGGCCGACTGCTGGGCCTGCGCTGCCCAGGCGGCGCAGGCCAGCGCGGCGGCGGCCACACGGGCCACTGTTATGCGCCGAACCACCTCAGGCCACCACCAGCTCGATGCTGCGATCCAGCCAGCTGTTGTTGTTGTAGCCGCGCTCGTTCTCGACGCGCTCGCGCGGCTGCACCTCGCCCTGGGCATTGCTTGCGCGCGTGGCGACTTGGTAGGTGCCGGGCTTGAGATCGACGGCGAGCACGAAGTTGCGCCAGGCAAACGGCCCCAGGTCGGCGCCAAACCACTGGGCGGCAGCCCAGGTCTTGCCGCCGTCGGTCGACACCTCCACGCCCTTGATCGGATGGGCGCCGCCAAAGGCCACGCCGACGAGTTGCACGCGCCCGGCCTTGACCGGCTTGCCCTGCTGCACCGGGCTGGTCAGCCAGGAGTTGACCGGCACGGCCCACAGCGACGGCGCGCCGGGGTTGCCCTTGGTGCCCACCGGCGTGAAGCGGTAGCTGCTCTGCTGGATCTTGGCTGGAGACTGCTCGGCGGTGAAGGCCAGGTGCTTGATGTACTTGATGTTGTTCACGCCCATGTAGCCGGGCACGATCATGCGCAGCGGCCCGCCGTGCGCCAGCGGCAGCGGCTCGCCGTTCAGTTCCCAGGCCAGGATGGCGTCGTCCAGCGCGGCCAGCGGCACCGAGCGCTCAACCATCACGGTCTTGGGGTCGATGCCCTCGGGAATCGTCTCGCCACCGGTGCCGGTGATGTATTTGGCGCCGCCGGCAACGCCGCCCAGCGCCTCGGCCACCACCTTGAGCGGCACGCCGGTAAAGGTCACGCAACCGGCCGCGCCCTCGCGCCACTGGGTGCCACTGGGCTTGTGCGGAAAATAGCCGCGGCCGTTGCCCGAGCACTGCAGCACCATGGTCACCGATGTGAGACCCAGGCGCTTGAGCTCGCCGAGCGTGGTGCGCATCGGGTTGGCCACGCCGGAAATCTCGATCACCCAGGCGTCCGGATCCTTGACGATGTCCTCGGACGGCGGATTCAGATTGTTGCGCACGTACAGGTAGTCGGTCGGCGTGACCGAGCCCTGGCCAAAATGGTCGCGGCGCAACTCGATGGTGTTGGCGCTGTGCACGATCATCGCGTCGGCGTTCTTCCAGCGCGCGTAGGCGGGCAGCGCCTTGGCCGGCGCCTCGCTCTTGCCGGTGTCGGCCAGCGCCACCCCGGGCGCGGCAACCAGTGCGGCCAGGCCGCCGCCGGTCCACAAGGCCTGGCGGCGCGTCGCACGCAACGCGTCGGATTGGGGTTGAAAAACAGGCATGGGAGGTCTCCTTGTCGTTGGATGGGCCGGCCCGGCAAGGCCCGCGCCCATGGTGGAAAACGTGCCGCCGGGCTGGATACTGCTACAAGCTTTGTAGTGCCCGGCGAACCGGTTCATTATTGCCAATTACGCGCCAGCGTGCACCGGCGTCGCCCCCGGGTTCTTCCCATGTTGGCGAGCCGCTGCCCGCCGCGCAGGTGCTGCTCAGACTGCGCGCAGCGCGGCGCCGGGCGCGGCTGCGGCGTCCAGCAGCGCGGCAAAGCGCGTGCGGATGGCGCACTCGATGCCCACGGCGTCCAGCCCATGCAGCGCCAGCAGCCTGGCCGGGTCGCCATGCTCGATGAAGGCGTCGGGCAGGCCCAGGTGCAGCACGGGCTTGACGAGGTCGGCCTCGGCCAGCGCCTCGGCCACGGCACTGCCTGCGCCGCCCATGATCGCGCCTTCCTCCAGCGTCACCAGCGCGTCGTGCTCTTGCGCCACCTGCAGCAACAAATCGGTGTCGAGCGGCTTGGCCCAGCGCATGTTGACCACGGTGGCGCCCAGCCGCTCGGCAGCCTCCAGCGCCGGGTAGAGCAAGGTGCCAAACGCAAGAATGGCCACGCGCCGGCCCTGGCGGCGCAGCTCGCCCTCGCCGAAGGGCAGGCCGTCCAGGCCCGGCAGCGGCGCCACGCCCACACCGGCGCCGCGCGGGTAGCGCACGGCCACCGGGTGATCCTGCTCGTAGGCGGTGGTGAGCAGCTGGCGGCATTCACGCTCATCGGCCGGGCAGGCCAGGCTCATGTTGGGAATGCAGCGGATGAAGGCGATGTCGTAGTTGCCGGCATGCGTCGCGCCGTCGGCGCCCACCAGGCCGGCGCGGTCCAGCGCAAACACCACGGGCAGGTTTTGCAGCGCCACGTCGTGGATCATCTGGTCGTAGCCGCGCTGCAAAAAGGTCGAATAGATCGCCACTACCGGCTTGACACCCTCGCAGGCCATGCCGGCGGCAAAGGTGACCGCATGCTGCTCGGCAATGCCCACGTCGTAGTAGCGCGCGGGAAAGCGCCGATTGAACTCGACCATGCCCGAGCCTTCGCGCATCGCCGGCGTGATGCCGACAAGGCGGGTGTCCTTCTCGGCCATGTCGCACAGCCATTGGCCGAATACCTGGGTGAAAGTTTGCTTGGCCGGCGCCGCGCTCTTGACCAGGCCCACCTGCGGGTCGAACTTGCCCGGGCCGTGGTAGGCCACCGGATCCTGCTCGGCCAGCTTGTAGCCCTGGCCCTTCTTGGTGACCACGTGCAGGAACTGCGGGCCCTTGAGGCTTTTGATGTTCTCCAGCGTCGGGATCAGCGCGTCCAGGTCGTGCCCGTCGATAGGGCCGATGTAGTGGAAACCGAAGTTCTCGAACAGCGTCGCCGGCAGCACCACGCCCTTGGCCTGCTGCTCCAGGCGCTTGGCGAGTTCGAGCAGCGGCGGCACGTTCTTCAGCATGCTGCGCCCCACATCGCGTGCCTTGGCGTAGAACTGCCCGCTCATCAGCTGCGCCAGGTAGCGGTTGAGCGCGCCCACCGGCGGGCTGATGCTCATGTCGTTGTCGTTGAGGATGACGAGCAGGTTGGCGTCGGACACACCGGCGTTGTTCAGCGCCTCGAAGGCCATGCCGGCGGTCATCGCGCCGTCGCCGATGATGGCCACGCTGTGGCGGCTCTCGCCCTTTTGCTTTGCGGCCAACGCCATGCCCAGCGCAGCCGAGATGCTGGTCGACGAGTGCGCCGTGCCGAAGGTGTCATACACGCTCTCGGCGCGCTGCGGAAAGCCCGAGATGCCGCCGAGCTGGCGCAGGCCGGCCATTGCCTCGCGCCGCCCGGTCAGGATCTTGTGCGGATAGGTCTGGTGGCCCACGTCCCACACCAGGCGGTCGTGCGGCGTGTTGAACACCGCGTGCAGCGCAATGGTCAACTCCACCGTCCCCAGGTTGGACGACAGATGGCCCCCGGTGCGCGCAACGCTGTGCAGCACGAAGTCGCGCAGCTCGCCGGCCAGGCCCTTGAGGTCGGCGCGCGACAGCCGGCGCAGGTCGGCCGGGTCATTCACACGTTCGAGCAGCGGATAGGAGTTCATCGACATAGGCCTCATTGTCTTGGCCCGGGCGGGCGGCGCCCGGGCTGGGTTCAGTGCGAGCGCTCGACCACCATGTCGGCCAGCGCCGCCAGTGCGCGCGTGTCGGCCAGCCCGCTGGCCGCCAGCGCCGCATGCGCCTGCGCGCGCAGGTCGCGGGCGTGGGCGCGCGCGCCGTCCAGCCCCATCAGCGACACATAGGTCGGCTTGTCGCTGGCTGCGTCCTTGCCGGCGGTCTTGCCCAGCGTGGCGCTGTCGGCCACCACGTCCAGCACGTCGTCGACCACCTGGAAGGCCAGGCCCAGCGCCTCACCATAGCGCGCCAGCGCCTGCTGTGCAGCCGCGTCCGCGACGCCGCAGGCCGCGCCCATCTGCACGCTGGCGCGCAACAACGCGCCGGTCTTCAGGCAGTGCATGCGCCGCAGCTGCGCCTCGTCAAGCTGCTTGCCTACGCTGGCCAGGTCAATCGCCTGGCCGCCGGCCATGCCCTCGGCGCCGGCGGCGCGCGCCAGCTGGCGGCACAGGCGCGCCTGCAGCGGCTCGGGCACGCCGGCCGCCGGGGTCAGCAATTCAAACGCCAGGGCCTGCAGCGCGTCGCCGGCCAGCAGTGCCTGCGCCTGGCCAAACTGCACATGCACCGTCGGCTTGCCGCGGCGCAGCACGTCGTTGTCCATGCACGGCATGTCGTCGTGCACCAGCGAGTAGGCGTGGATCAGCTCGACCGCGCAGGCCGCGCGCAGCGCCGCCTCGGCATGGCCGCCCACGGCTTCGCTTGCGGCCAGCACCAGCAGCGGGCGCAGGCGCTTGCCACCGTCGAGCACCGCATAGCGCATCGCCTGGCCCAGGCCGGCGGGCGCATCCTCGTCCACCCAGCGCTCCAGCGCCTGCTCCACACGGGCCAGCTGCCCGTCCATCCAGGCGGGCAGGTCGAACAGGGCTGCGGTCACTGCGCAGTCCATGGCTGCAGGCCGCCCTCGTCAAGCACCTTGACCTGGTCTTGCACTGCCTGCAGCCGCGCGCGGCAGAACGCCAGCAGCTGCGCGCCGCGCTGGTAGCCGGCCAGCATCTGCTCCAGCGGCAGCTGGCCCGATTCGACGCGCGCGATCAGCGCTTCGAGCTCCTGCACGGCGGCCTCGTAGCTGGCGGGCTCGGGAGCAAGGTTGTCCGCGGGGGCGGTTCGGGTGGAAGAGGCAGCAGCCTTGGGCATAGAGGGCAAAAGCGCCGGGGCGCACAAAACAGGAATGGGGCGGCCGGGCGCCCCGTGCAGAAAAAGGACGCCCATGCGTCCTGTGCAAACCCTTGATTTTAGGCGCATGCCCAAGAGCGCCAATACACATACCCCGGTCGAGGAAATAACCCCACTTTCTATAATCCCTTTCCCTTTCAACCGGCTGCCCTCGCTGTGCGCGGCCGGTTTCGTTTTTTCAGCCCGCACTCTTTCCTTGCGGAAAGCCGTGCCCTCCCTGTGGGGAGTCTTTAGGTCAGAGCCCACCGATGTCTGATTTAAGTCTTCGACTGCAGCCCGCCGCCAGCCAGCTACCGCCTTCCAGCTATTTCGACCCGGCGCTGTTCATGCAGGAGCGCCAACAGCTGTTTGCCCAGGGGCCGCGCTACGTCGGCCACCAGCTGGCCGTGCCCCAGCCGCACGATTACTACGTGCTGCCCCAGGAAAAAGGCGGGCGCGCGCTGCTGCGCAATGCACAGGGCCAGCTGCAGCTGCTGTCCAACTGCTGCCGCCACCGCCAGGCGGTGATGCTGGCCGGGCGCGGCAACCTGATGGACGAGGGGCGCGGCCACGCGGGCGGCAACATCGTCTGCCCGATTCACCGCTGGACCTATGCCGACGACGGCAAGCTGCTGGGCGCGCCGCATTTCGAGCAGGACCCCTGTCTGCACCTGAACAACTACGCGCTGCGCGAGTGGAACGGCCTGCTGTTCGAGGACAACGGCCGCGACATCGCCAGGGATCTGGCCGGCATGGCCGAGGCGCGCAACCTGTCGTTCGACGGCTACGCGCTCGACCATGTCGAGCTGCACGAGTGCAACTACAACTGGAAAACCTTCATCGAGGTCTATCTGGAGGACTACCACGTCGGCCCGTTCCACCCCGGGCTGGGCAACTTCGTCACCTGCGACGACCTGCGCTGGCAGTTTGCGCGCGAGTTCTCGGTGCAGACCGTAGGCGTGGCGCCCAGCTTCGGCAGCCCCGGCTCCGACGTGTACAAAAAATGGCACGAGGTGCTGCTCAAATACCAGGGCGGCGAGTTGCCTCAGCGCGGCGCCATCTGGCTGACTTACTACCCGCACATCATGGTCGAGTGGTACCCGCAGGTGCTCACCGTCTCCACGCTGCATCCGATCAGCGCCGAGAAGACGCTGAACATGGTCGAGTTCTACTACCCCGAGGAGATCGTGCTGTTCGAGCGCGAATTCGTAGAGGCCCAGCGTGCTGCCTACATGGAGACTGCCATCGAGGACGACGAGATCGGCGAGCGCATGGACGCGGGCCGGCGCGCGTTGATGGAGCGCGGCGACTGCGAGGTCGGCCCCTACCAGAGCCCGATGGAGGACGGCATGCAGCACTTCCACGAGTGGTACCGCACCAGGATGGGCGACGCCGTACCCCAGCGCTGAAGGCCAGCTCTCCACCAACCACATTGCTGCCAGCGTCCCACGCGCTGGCAGTTTTTGCCCTCCAACCTCAACGACGCCCATGCAAGCCCTGTGGATGATTGCGGCAGCGTTTCTGTTTGCCAGCATGGGCGTGTGCGTCAAGCTCGCGTCCAGCCACTTCAACCCGGCCGAGCTGGTGTTCTACCGCGGCCTGATCAGCATGGCCATGCTGTGGGCGCTGGCGCGCCACCAGGGCGTGATGCTGTCCACGCGCTACCCCGGCATGCACGCCTGGCGCAGCTTCATCGGCGTGACCTCGCTGGGCTGCTGGTTCTACACCATCGCCAAGCTGCCACTGCCCGTGGCCATGACCTTCAACTACATGAGCAGCGTGTGGATCGCCTTCTTCCTGGTCGGCGCCACGCTGATCGCCTGGCGCCCGGCGGTGGGCGAGGCGCAGCGCCCGCCGCTGCAAATCCCGCTGGTGCTGTGCGTGCTGGTGGGCTTTGGCGGCATCCTGCTGATGCTGCGCCCCAGCGTGCAGGACGGCGGCGGCTTTGCCGGCACCGTAGGCCTGATCGCCGGCATGGCCGCGGCGCTGGCCTATATGCAGGTGGTCGCGCTGTCGCGCCTGGGCGAGCCCGAGACGCGCACCGTCTTCTACTTCGCCGCCGGCTGCGCGGTCGCGGGCGGCCTGGCCATGCTGGTCGTCGGCCATTCGCCCTGGCCGGGCTGGCCCGCGCTGTGGCTGATTCCCATCGGCGTGCTGGCCGCTGGCGGCCAGCTGTGCATGACGCTGGCCTACGCGCGCTCGGCCAGCAGCCGCGGCACGCTGGTCGTCGCCAACCTGCAGTACTCGGGGCTGATCTTTGCCGCCTTCTACGGCATCGTCATCTTCGGCGACGACCTGCCCGCCATCGCCTGGCTGGGCATGCTGCTCATCGTCGCAAGCGGGGTCACGGCCACGGCGCTGCGCGCACGCTCGGCGTAGCAGGGCGCGACAATGGCGGCTTTGACAGCTCACTGACCACCGCCATGCCCCAGCCCCCCTACACCGCCCTGATCTCTCCCGCGCAGCTGCAGGCGCTGATTGCCAGCGGCGCGCCGCTGATGGTCTTTGACTGCAGCTTCGACCTGGCCCAACCCGCGCTGGGCGAGCAGCAATACCTGCAGGCCCACATTGCCGGCGCGCAATATGTGCACCTGGATCGCCACCTGAGCGCCGGCCCCGGCGACCAGCCCGCCAGCGGCGGGCGCCACCCGCTGCCCAGCCGCGAGCACTTTGCCCAGTGGCTGGCCAGCATCGGCTTTGCCAACGGCATGCAGGCCGTCGTCTACGACCGCAGCGGCTCATGCCAATGCGCGCGCCTGTGGTGGATGCTCAAGTGGGCGGGGCACGACGCGGCCGCCGTGCTCGACGGCGGCTGGCAGGCCTGGCAGCAGGTCGGCGGCGCCACCGCCGCGGGCCAGGAGCCGCCGCGCGCCAGCACCACGTTCGCGCTGCACCCGCCGCTGCGCCAGCTCGTCACCGTGGGCGAGGTGCAAAGCCGGCTGGGCAGCGCCGGGCAGACCATCGTCGACGCGCGCGGCGAAGCGCGCTATCGCGGCGAGGTCGAGCCTCTGGATCCGGTGGCCGGCCACATTCCCGGCGCACTCAACCGCCCATTCGGCCTGAACCTGCAGGAAGACGGCCACTACAAGACGCCCGCTCTGCTGCGCCAGGAATTCGACACGCTGCTGGCCGGCCGCCCCGCCGCCAGTGTGGTGCACCAGTGTGGCAGCGGCGTGAGCTGCATTCCCAATTTGCTGGCCATGGAGCTGGCCGGCTACGCGCCCACCGCGCTGTTTGCCGGCAGCTGGAGCCAGTGGTGTGCAGACCCGGCACGCCCGGTGGCGCGCGGCTGACTCAACACCCCAGTCTGCACAACAAAAAACCGGCCCTGCTACGGGCCGGTTTTTTGTGTCCGCCTCCGTGGCGGTATTGCGGCGTCACGGGCGCTATTGGCCCAGCGAGTCCTGGATGGCTTTCATCGGGTCATCGCTCTCGCCGCCAACGCCGATGCTGCTGTGGCCGTTGCCGGCATCCCCCGCGCCGGGCAGGCCGTTGCCGGAGGAGCCTCCCGGCGCGGCTGGTTCCTGCGGAGCGAACAGCGAAGGCGCTTCATTGAAGTCCGGGCTGCTGTCGCCCTGGTCGAGCTGGTCGAACATCTGCTGCTGCACCGCGTTCAGGTCGACGTCGATTTGCTTGTCCAGGTTGTTGGTGACCAGGCCGGGGAAGGCAATCAGGAGGGCGACCATGGACAGCTGCAGCAGCAGGAAGGGGATGGCGCCCTTGTAGATCTGCATCGTGGTGACCGGCGCCATGGTCTTGCCGGTATGGCTGTCGACGTAGGGCTTTTCTGGCGCGACCGAGCGCAGGTAGAACAGCGCGAAGCCGAACGGCGGGTGCAGGAAGGAGGTCTGCATGTTGACCGCCAGCAGCACGCCGAACCAGATCAGGTCGATCCCCATTTTGTCGGCGATGGGCGCCAGGATGGGCACGACGATGAAGGACAGCTCGAAGAAGTCCAGGAAGAACGCCAGGAAGAACACCAGTACGTTCACGAAGATCAGGAAACCGAGGTGTCCGCCCGGCAGCTTGGAGAGCAGGTGCTCGACCCAGACCGGGCCGTCGGCGGCCTGGAACACCATGCTGAAGATGGTGGCGCCGATCAGGATGAACATCACGAAGGACGCCAGCTTGGTCGTGGTGTTCAGCGCCTGGCGCAGCAGCGCCCAGCTCAGGCGCCGGCGCATCGTGGCCATGATGAGCGCGCCCATGGCGCCCATGGCGCCGCCCTCGGTCGGCGTGGCCACGCCCAGGAAGATGGTGCCCAGCACCAGGAAGATCAACAGCAGCGGCGGGATCAGCACGAAGGTCACGCGCTCGGCCAGCTTGGACAGCAGGCCCAGGTGGGTGACGCGGTTGATGACCGCGATCAGCCAGGCGAAGAAGGTGCCGCCGCACATCGCGACGACGATCTTCTCGTCGGTCGGCACGAACTCGACCAGCTCGCCCTGCCACCAGCTGTGCACCGCTTCCATGTGCGTGCCCAGGTAGATGGCCACCAGGGTGGATGCCAGCGCCAGCAGGCCCAGCGACGCGTAGCCGTGGCTGCCGCTGGGTTCGCGGAACGTCCGTGCCTCGGGCGGCAGCGCAGGCACCATCTTCGGGCGGAAGATGGCCAGCGCGGCAATGAACAGGATGTACAGCCCCATCAGCGCAAAGCCGGGGATGAAGGCGCCCTTGTACATGTCGCCCACGCTCTTGCCCATCTGGTCGGCCAGGATGATCAGCACCAGCGACGGTGGGATGACCTGCGCCAGCGTGCCCGAAGCGGCAATCACGCCGCTGGCCAGGCTGCGGCTGTAGCCGTAGCGCAGCATGATGGGCATGGAGATCAGGCCCATCGAGATGACCGAAGCGGCGACGACGCCGGTGGTGGCCGCCAGCATGGCGCCCACCAGCACCACCGCCAGCGCCAGGCCGCCGCGCAGCGGGCCGAACACCTGGCCGACGGACTCCAGCAAATCCTCGGCCATGCCGCTGCGCTCCAGGATCAGCCCCATCAGCGTGAAGAAGGGCACGGCCAGCAGCGTCTCGTTGGCCATGATGCCGATCAGCCGCAGCGGCAGCACCGACAGGATGGCCTGCGGGAAGATATCGAGCCAGACTCCCAGCAGGCCGAAGAACAGCCCGGCGGCGCCCAGGCTGAAGGCAACCGGGAAGCCCAGGATCAGAAAGCAGATCAGCCCGACGAACATGATCGGGGCGAAGTTCGATGCGATGAATTCCATGGTGTGTGTGCTCCGCGCGCGTTCAGTTCTTGTTCTGCGCGGTGGCAGTGGGGTCGCCCGCCTGGGCACGCAGCGCCTCGATCAGCGCCTGCTCATCGGTCTTCTCGTCGGGCTTGACAGTCGGATCCGGCCCCAGGCCCTTCAGGAAGGCGATGCACTTGATCAACTCGGACCAGCCCTGCAGCAGCAGCAGCGTAAAGCCCAGCGGCAGGGCCGCCCACACTGGCCAGCGGATCAACCCGCCCGGGTTGTTCGACATTTCGCCGCTGGAGTACATCTGCAGGGCCATCGGGGTGCTGTAGTACAGCACCATCAGGCACACCGGCGTGAGAAAGAAGAGCAGACCGAAGATCTCGATGGCCATCTGCACCTTCTTGGGGAAATGGCTGTTGAGCACGTCGATGCGCACATGCTCGCGCTTGAGCAGCGTAAAGCCGGCTGCGATCAGGAAGGACCAGGCAAACAAATACCACTGCACCTCGAGAAAGCCGTTGGAGCTGTAGTTGAACGCCTTGCGGATCACCGCATTGACGGCGCTGATGACGGTGGCGCCAAAGATCAGCCAGATGGCGTATTTGCCGACCAGCGTGTTGAGCCGGTCGATCGCTCGCGATAACGAGAGCAGGGCCTGCATGGTGTCTCCAGGGTAAGGACAACGAAGCGCAGCATGGATCCATGTGGGGTGGCATGGTGCTGCAAGGCATCTCAAGAACCGCGCCGGATGGCGTGCAGGGTCGCTGCAACGCTTTGTGACGAAGCACCTTGGGAGAAGGGTTTCGTCGCCCGTATACATATGCACACAGGCGGCGAGGTCGTCATTCTAAGGAAACTGCCCGGGACCGTGGCGGCTGGTGCGCAACGTTGTTTCTTGCGAGTCAGATTTCGAGAATGATTCTTGCCAGACAAGCCCTTGGGCTCGGGTTTGTCCGCAAATCGGATGTCATTTGTTCAACTCAATCGAGCAACGCGACACCTTTGACTTGCGCGATCATCGACTGGCCCGGCGCCAGCGCCAGCTGCCGGCACGAGCGCTGGGTGATGCGCGCCAGCAGCGCCGTGCCCGCTGCGTCCAGCGTGACCAGCACCTGGCCCGGGCCGTCTTCGTGCAGCGCGGTGATGGTGGCGGGGAGCAGGTTCAGGATGCTGCTCCCGGCCACCGGAGGGCGCGCCAGGCTGACGTCGCGCGCCGCGATGCGCAGGCGCACCTCGTCGCCCACACGGTGCGCGCGCGTGCTGACCAGGTGCAGCTGTCCGCCGGCAAAGGCGACGGTCAGCAGGTGGTCGGCCGCATCGTGCTGCACGACGCGCGCCTGCACCAGCGCCGCGCCGGCCTCCTCATGCGCCAGCGGCAGGTCGGCGCGTGCCATCAGGTCGGCGGTTGCGCCCTGGGCGCGCACGCGGCCGCCGTCGAGCAGCACCAGGTGCGATGCCAGGCGCGCCACCTCGTCGGGCGCGTGGCTGATGTAGATCATCGGAATGTCCAGGTGGCGCTGCAGCCGCTCCAGGTAGGGCAGCACTTCGGCCTTGCGCGCCGCGTCCAGCGCCGCCAGCGGCTCGTCCATCAACAGCACGCGCGGGCTGGCGGCCAGCGCCCGGGCAATCGCCACGCGCTGGCGCTCGCCGCCCGACAGCGTGTGCGGCATGCGCGCGGTGAGCGCGCCCAGGCCCAGCAGCTCGATGGCCTGATCCAGCGACACGCGCCGGTGCTGCGGCAGCTGGCGCTTGAGGCCGTATTCCATGTTCTGCTGCACCGACAGGTGGGCAAACAGGCTGGCTTCCTGGAACACATAGCCCAGGCGGCGCTGGTGCGTGGGCAGCCACAGGCGCGCGTCGTCGTCCTGCCACAGCGCGTCGCCTGCCTGCACGCGCCCGCGTGCGCGTTCCAGCCCGGCAATGGCGCGCAGGCAGGTGGTCTTGCCGCAACCCGACGGGCCGAACAGCGCGCTGACGCCGCGCCCGGGCAGTTGCAAGTCGACGTCCAGTGTGAAGTCGGCGCGCTGCAGCAGCAGGCGTGCGTGGATCGCGGCGCTCATTGCAGTCGCCCCTTGGGCTGCAGCCAGTGCAGCAGCACGAGCACGACGAAGGCGAACACCACCATGCCGGCGGCCAGCCCGTGCGCCTGGCCGTACTCCATGGCTTCGACGTGGTCGTAGATTTGCACCGAGACCACGCGCGTTTTGCCCGGGATATTGCCGCCCAGCATCAGGATCACGCCGAACTCGCCCACGGTGTGGGCAAAGCTGAGCACCGCAGCGGTAATGAAGCCCGGGCGCGCCAGCGGCAGCGCCACGGTAAAGAAGCGATCCAGCGGCCGCGCGCCCAGGCAGGCGGCGACCTCCAGCGGGCGCGCACCGACGGACTCGAACGCGCGCTGCAGCGGCTGCACGGCAAACGGCAGCGAATAGACGACGGAGCCCACGACCAGGCCCCAGAAGGTGAATGGCAGCCGCCCCCAGCCCATTGCCGTCGTCAGCTGCCCGACCGGGCCGTTCGGCCCCAGCAACAGCAGCAGGTAGAAGCCGATCACCGTCGGCGGCAGCACCAGCGGCAGCGCCACCACGGCGCCGATCGGCGCGCGCCAGCGCGAGCGCGTGTGCGCCAGCCACCAGGCCAGCGGCGTGCACAGCACCAGCAGCAGTGCTGTGGTGATGCTGGCCAGCTCCAGCGTCAGCCGGATCGCCAGCCAGTCTTCAGGGGAGAACAGGGACACTGCTGTGTTGGATTCGAGGGAGAGGCAGCGGCGCGGGCGTGCTCAACGCCCGCGCTTCAGAACGAGTAGCCGTAGGACGTGATGATCGCACGCGCCTTGTCGCCCTTGATGTATTGCATCAGCGCGCTGGCCGCGGCGTTGCCCTGGCCGGGCTGCAGCACGATGGCGTCCTGGCGGATCGGGTCGTGCAGGCTGGCCGGCACCACCCAGGCCGAGCCCTCGCGCAGCTTGCCGTCCTCGGTCACCTGCGAGAGCGCAACAAAGCCCAGTTGGGCGTTGCCCGAGGCGGCGAACTGGTAGGTCTGGCCGATGTTCTCGCCCTGCACCACGCGCGGCTGCACCTGAGCGGCCAGGCCCAGCTTGTCCAGCGTCTGCATGGCCGCGGCGCCGTAGGGCGCCAGCTTGGGGTTGGCAATCGCGATGTGCTGCCAGTCGGACTTCTCCAGCACCTTGCCCTCGGCGTCGACGTAGCCCGGCTGCTTGCTCCACAGCACCAGCTGGCCGATGGCGTAGGTGAAGTGCGTTGCGCCATCGCCCAGGCCTTCGCTGGCAATCTTCGCGGGCGTGGCGTCGTCGGCCGCCAGCAGAATGCCGAACGGTGCGCCGTTCTTGATCTGCGCATAGAACTTGCCGGTGGCGCCGAATGAAAGCTCGGCCTTGTGGCCGGTGTCCTGTTCGAACTGCGTGGCAATCTTCTGCATCGGCGCGGTGAAGTTGGCGGCAACGGCCACCGACACCGTATCGGCCAGCGCGGCGGGCGCGTGCGCTGCACCCAGCAGCACGGCCAGAGCGGTGATGCGCGGCATAAAGCGTGCGGCGGGGCGCTGCAGGGAAGGGGATGGCATCATCGAAATCTCGCTATTCAAAAAAAGAATAGCGGAAAGTATAGCGATCCGCTTGCCTATCATCGCGCTCATGACGCACAAGACGCCGCACAAAACACTTTCGGTTTGGGACGCGCTCGGCCAGGAGCAGGCCGACAGGCGCATTGCGGTGTTGCGCGAGATAGGCGAGGGCGGCTCGATCTCGCAGGCCGCGCGCGCCATCGGCATGAGCTACAAGGCCGCGTGGCAGGCGCTCGACACGCTGACCAACCTGGCCGGCGTGGTGCTGGTCGAGCGGGCGGTGGGCGGCGCCGGCGGCGGTGGCGCGCGCCTGACGCAGGCCGGCCATGAGCTGCTGGCCGCTGCCGACGCGCTGCACCGGGCGCGCCGCCAGGTGCTGGCCCAGGCCGCCGATCGGCCAGGCGCTGCGACGGCCCACGCTGCGGCTGCGCACTTGCTGGTGCGCACCAGCATGCGCAACCAGTGGCCCTGCACTGTGCAGTCGCTGCAGTTGCAAGGCCAGGTGGCGCACGTGGCGCTGCAGGTGGTCGGCGGCGATGGCCAGGCGCTGGCGCTGCAGGCGCGCATCACGCGCGAGAGCGCTGAGCTGTTGGGGCTGCGCCCGGGCATGGCGCTGCAGGCGCTGTGCAAGGCCACGGCGGTGCAGGCCACGGTGCCGGCTGTCGGTGCGCAGCCGCTGGCCGCCAATCATTGGGCCGGGCGGGTGACGCGCATTGCGCGCAGCAGCCAGGGCGACGAGGTGTCGGCCGAGCTGGCGCCAGGGGTCGTCATGGTGGGTTTTGCGCCGGCTGGAACGCGGCTGCGCGCGGGCAGCCGCGTCGTGATGGACGCCCAGGAATCGAGCGTCGTGCTGGCCGTCGTCGGCGTGTGAAGCGCAATAACATGAATGCAAATAGGGTTTAGGTAGTCCTGCTTAGGCATTTCTCCCAGTGCGTTGCTGCCGGGCTGGATTTACGATGCGCTGCAACATTTTCAAGACAGGCCGGCGCCACCCACCCGTGCCGCAAACGGCCCGCAGACATGAGCGACACCATCCTCGAAACCAAAAACCTGACCAAGGACTTCAAGGGCTTCACCGCCGTGCACGACGTGAACCTGTCGGTGCGCCGCGGCGACATCCACGCCCTGATCGGCCCCAACGGCGCGGGCAAGACCACCTGCTTCAACCTGCTGACCAAGTTTCTGGAGCCCACGTCGGGCAGCATCCGCTTCAACGGCGTGGACATCACGCGCGAGCAGCCGGCTCAGATCGCCCGGCGCGGCGTGATCCGCTCGTTCCAGATCTCGGCGGTGTTCCCCAACTTCACGCTATTGGAGAACGTGCGCCTGGCGCTGCAGAGAAAGCTGGGTACCAGCTATCACTTCTGGCGCTCAAGCAAGTCGCTCAACCAGCTCAACGACCGCGCCATGCAGCTGCTGGCCGAGGTAGGGCTGCAGGAGCTGGCCGACGAGTTGACGCTGAACCTGCCCTATGGCCGCAAGCGCGCGCTGGAGATTGCCACCACGCTGGCGATGGAGCCCGAGCTGATGCTGCTCGACGAGCCCACGCAAGGCATGGGCCACGAGGACGTGGATCGCGTCACGCAGCTGATCAAGAAAGTCTCGACCGGCCGCACCATCCTGATGGTCGAGCACAACATGAAGGTGATCGCGACGATTGCCGACCGCATCACCGTGCTGCAGCGCGGCGCCGTGCTGGCCGAGGGCAACTACGACGAAGTCTCGAACAATCCTCAAGTGATGGAAGCCTACATGGGAACCACCGAAGGCCAATTGCAGGGAGCGCATTGACATGGCGACGCCTGCTCTGGAAATCAAGGATCTGCAAGCCTGGTACGGCGAGTCACACGTGCTGCACGGTGTGGACATGGTGGTGCAGCCCGGCGAGGTGGTGACGCTCTTGGGGCGCAACGGCGCCGGGCGCACCTCCACGCTGCGCGCCATCATGGGACTGACCGGCGCGCGCAAGGGCTCGATCAAGGCCTACGGGCAGGAAACCATCGATTTGCCCACATACCGCATCGCCCACCTGGGCCTGGGCTACTGCCCCGAGGAGCGTGGCATCTTCTCCAGCCTGTCGTGCGAGGAGAACCTGCTGCTGCCCCCGCATCTGAAGACGGGCGAGCAGGGCATGTCGATCGACGAGATCTACGCCATGTTCCCCAACCTGGCCGAGCGCAAGAACAGCCAGGGCACGCGCCTGTCGGGCGGCGAGCAGCAGATGCTGGCCGTGGCGCGCATTCTGCGCACCGGCGCCAAGCTGCTGCTGCTCGACGAGATCTCCGAGGGCCTGGCGCCCGTCATCGTGCAGGCGCTGGCGCGCATGATCACGACGCTGCGCGAGAAGGGCTACACCGTGGTCATGGTCGAGCAGAATTTCCGCTTTGCCGCGCCGCTGGCCGACCGCTTCTACGTGATGGAGCACGGCCGCATGGTGGAGCAGTTCGAGGCAGCCGAGCTTGAAGCCAAGATGCCCGTGTTGAACCAGTTGCTGGGCGTGTAAGCACGCGTGCCCCGGCACCGCATTTTTTGACCGACGTAAAGGAGAAGCGACGATGAACCACAAAATCAAGACCCTGGTGACGGCGCTGTCCATGGCGGGCCTGGGCCTGGCGGCCGTGCAGGCGCATGCCCAGGACAAACTGAAGATCGGCTTCATCACCGACATGTCGAGCCTGTACGCCGACGTGGAGGGCAAGAACGGCGCGCTGGCCATCCAGATGGCCATCGACGACTTTGGCGGCAAGGTGCTGGGCAAACCCATCGAGCTGCTGACGGCCGACCACCAGAACAAGCCCGACATCGCCGCGACCAAGTCGCGCGAATGGATCGACACGCAAGGGTTGACCATGCTGTTCGGCGGAACCAACTCAGGCACGGCGCTGGCCATGGCCGACGTGGCCAAGGAGAAGAAGCGCGTGTTCATCGACAGCGGTGCGGGTTCGTCGGCACTGACCAACGAGCAGTGCAGCCCCTACACCGTGCACTACGCCTATGACACCGTGGCGCTGGCCAAGGGTACGGGCAGCGCCGTGGTCAAGAACGGGGGCAAGACCTGGTTCTTCCTGACCGCCGACTACGCCTTTGGCCATGCGCTGGAGGCGGACACCGCCAAGGTCGTCAAGGAGAACGGCGGCGAGGTGCTGGGCAGCGTGCGCCATCCGCTCAATGCCTCGGACTTCTCCTCGTTCCTGCTGCAGGCGCAAAACTCCAAGGCGCAGATCCTGGGCCTGGCCAACGCCGGCGGCGACACGATCAATGCGATCAAGGCGGCCAAGGAGTTCGGCATCAACAAGACGATGAAGCTGGCCGGCCTGCTGGTCTTCATCACCGACGTGCACAGCCTGGGCCTGAAGAACACCGAGGGCCTGCTGCTGACAACCAGCTGGGACTGGAACCTGAACGACGACACGCGCGCGTTCGGCAAGCGCTTCTTCGAGAAGACTAAGCGCATGCCCACCGACATCCACGCGGCCGACTACTCGGCGACGATGAACTACCTCAAGGCCGTGCAGGCCGCGGGCACGACGGACGCCGACGCGGTCATGGCCAAGCTCAAGTCCACGCCGATCGACGACTTCTACGCCAAGGGCGTGATCCGTCCCGACGGTCGCTTCGCCCACGACATGTATCTGATGCAGGTCAAGTCGCAAAAAGAATCGCAGCAACCCTGGGACTACTACAAGGTGGTCGCCAAGCTGCCGGCCGACCAGGTCTGGACGACCAAGGCCGAGAGCAAGTGCGCACTGTGGAAGTGACGCTTTGACCGCTGGGGCCACCTTTGGCGGTGCCTTGGCACCGTCGGGTGGCTTGCAGCATTCCTGCAACTTTGATACGGAGACAACAGATGAAGACAAGAAAAACCGCGCTGGCACTGGGCGTGCTCGGTGCGCTGGGCGTACTGGCCATGGCGCCCGTCGCGCAGGCGCAGGACAAGGTCAAGATCGGCTACATCTCGGATCTGTCGGGCCTGTACGCCGACCTCGAAGGCAAGGGCGCGGCGACGGCCATCCAGATGGCCATCGACGACTTCGGCGGCAAGGTGCTGGGCAAGCCCATCGAGCTGCTGACCGTGGACCACCTGAACAAGCCCGACATTGCTGCCAGCAAGGCGCGCGAGTGGATCGACACGCAAGACCTGACGATGATCTTCAGCGGCACCAACTCTGGCACCGCTCTGGCGCTGGCCAAGATCGCCGAAGAGAAAAAGCGCGTGCTGATCAATAACGGCGCGGCCTCGTCTGCACTGACCAACGAGCAGTGCACGCCCTATACCGTGCACTACGCCTACGACACGGTGGCGCTGTCCAAGGGCGCGGCTGCGGCCATGGTCGACAGCGGCCTCAAGAGCTGGTTCTTCCTGACCGCCGACTACGCCTTTGGCCACGCGATGGAGGCCGACGCCTCCAACGTTGTCAAGTCGCGCGGCGGCTCGGTCGTCGGCACCGTGCGCCACCCGCTGAGCGCCACCGACTTCTCCTCCTTCCTGCTGCAGGCGCAAAACTCCAAGGCCCAGGTGCTGGCGCTGGCCAACGCTGGCGGCGACACGATCAACGCGGTCAAGGCAGCCAAGGAATTCGGCATCGACAAGGCGATGAAGGTCACGCCGCTGCTGGTGTTCTACAGCGACATCCACAGCCTGGGCCTGAAGAACACCGCCGGCATGCAGTTCGTCACCAGCTGGTACTGGGACATGGACGATGCGTCGCGCAAGTTCGCCGACCGCTACATGGAGAAGACCAAGCGCCGCCCGACCGAGATCCAGGCGGCCGACTACTCGGCGACGATGAACTACCTCAAGGCCGTGCAGGCTGCGGGAACCGTGGACGCCGACAAGGTCATGGAAACCTGGCGCGGCATGAAGATGGATGACTTCTTCGCCCAAGGCCAGATCCGCCCCGATGGCCGCTACGTGCACGACATGTACCTTGTGCAGGTCAAGGCGCCCAAGGAGTCCACGGGCACCTGGGATTACTACAAGATCGTCAAGAAGCTGCCCGGCGACGAGGTGTTCACCTCCAAGGCAGAGAGCAAGTGCGCGCTCTGGAAATGATGCGCCGCGGCTGACACCGACTCCCCTCACCACGTACGTTTGACCCATGGAATTTCTAGGTGTTTCGATGCCCGCCCTGCTCAGCCAGCTGCTGCTGGGGCTGGTCAATGGCTCCTTCTACGCCATTCTCAGTCTGGGCCTGGCGGTCATTTTTGGCCTGCTCAACGTGATCAACTTCTCGCATGGCGCGCTGTTCATGCTGGGGGCGCTGGTCACCTGGATGGGCATGGAGTACCTGGAGATCAATTACTGGGTCATGCTGATCGCGGCGCCGCTGGTGGTCGGCGTGGTCGGCGTGGTGATGGAGCGGCTGCTGCTGCGCTGGATCTACAAGCTCGACCACCTCTACGGCCTGCTGCTCACGCTGGGCGTGACCATGGTGATCGAGGGCGTGTTCCGCTCCATCTACGGCGTCTCCGGCCTGGGCTACGACACGCCCGAACTGCTCGAAGGCGCAACCAACCTGGGCTTCATGATCATGCCCAACTACCGCGCCTGGGTGGTCGTCGCCTCCATCATCGTGTGCCTGGCCACCTGGTATGTGATCGAGAAGACCAAGCTGGGCGCCTACCTGCGCGCCGGCACCGAGAACCCGCGCCTGGTCGAGGCCTTCGGCGTCAACGTGCCGGTCATGATCACACTCACCTTCGCCTTCGGCGCGGCGCTGGCCGCCTTTGCGGGCGTGCTGGCCGCGCCCATCTACCAGGTCACGCCGCTGATGGGGCAGAACCTGATCATCGTCGTGTTCGCCGTCGTCGTGATCGGCGGCATGGGCTCCATCATGGGCTCCATCCTCACCGGCCTGGGCCTGGGCGTGATCGAAGGCTTCACCAAGGTCTTCTACCCTGAGGCGTCGTCCACCGTGGTGTTCGTCATCATGGCCATCGTCCTGCTCATCCGCCCCGCCGGCCTGTTCGGCAAAGAGAAATAAGCCGCAGGGGTGACCCACATGAACGTTCAGAAATTTGCTCCTATCGGATACGGCCTGCTGCTGCTGGGCCTGATCGTCGCGCCCTTCGTGGGCGCCTACCCGGTGTTCGTGATGAAGCTGCTGTGCTTCGCGCTGTTCGCCTCGGCCTTCAACCTGCTGCTGGGCTACACCGGCCTGCTGTCGTTCGGCCACGCGGCCTTTCTCGGCGGCTCGGCCTACATTACCGGACACGTGGTCAAGGTCTGGGGCGCCACGCCCGAGCTGGGCCTGCTCGCTGGCCTGCTGTCGGGCGCGTTGCTGGGCCTGGTGATGGGCTGGTTCACCATCCGCCGCCAGGGCATCTACGCGACGATGATCACGCTGGCGCTGGCGCAGATGCTGTTCTTCGCGGCGCTGCAGCTGCCGTTCACTGGCGGCGAGGACGGCCTGCAGGGCGTGCCGCGCGGCAAGCTGTTTGGCCTGATCGACTTGTCGAGCGACATCACGATGTACTACGTCACGCTGATCATCGTCGTCGCGGCCTTTTTGCTCATCGTGCGCACCATCCACTCGCCGTTCGGCCAGGTGCTCAAGGGCATCAAGGAGAACGAGCCGCGCGCCATCTCGCTGGGCTACGACACCAACCGCTTCAAGCTGCTGGCCTTTGTGCTGTCGGCAGCGATTGCCGGCCTGGCCGGCGCGCTCAAGACCGAGGTGCTGGGGTTTGCCACGCTGTCGGACGTGCACTGGAGCGCATCGGGCAACGTCGTCTTGATGACGCTGGTGGGCGGCATGGGCACGCTCAGCGGGCCGCTGGCGGGCGCAGCCATCGTCGTGCTGCTGGAGAACAAGATCGGCGAGCTGGGCCACTTCCTCGCCAGGCTCACCTCGGTCGAATGGTTTACCACGCTGGGCGAGTCGGTCACCATCGTCACCGGCCTGATCTTCGTCGTCTGCGTGCTGGCGTTTCGCCGCGGCGTGATGGGCGAGCTGATCGCCTGGCTGCAGCGGCGCGGCGCGGGCCAGAGCCCGGGCGCGGATCGTTGAGCATCCCGACAAGACAGATTCTGGGGAGGTTTGCGATGCCGATACAGAAAAAAATTCGCGTAGGTGCAGTTCTTGTAGCGTTTCTGGCGTTCACTGCCTGGGGCGCTGCAGCCCAGGATCTGCAGTCCCAGATCGCTCCGCCCCACGACTGGAGGCCTGTTGCATTCAACGATGAGGTCAAGGAGTCGATCGGCGCCTTTACCGACATCGCGAACACAGTCTTCAAGCCCTCGGGCGACGGGCCGTTTCCGGCAACGGTGCTAATGCACACCTGTGGCGGCCTCAAGGGAACACCCGGTGCCCACATGAAAGAGCATGCTCGGGAATTGCTGGCGGCCGGTCACGTCGTGCTGGTGATCGACAGTTATGGCCCGCGTGGCTTTGACAACTGTTCGGCCCGGCGGCCCAGCGGCTCAGGTGGTATCGCCGATGCCTACGCCGCCCTGAATTTGCTCGCGGCCAAGCCTTTTGTAGACCAGACGCGCATCTACCAGGTGGGCTACAGCTGGGGCGCGTTCATCTCGGCGCTGCTGGCATCGCCCCAAAGCGCCAGCCTGGCAGGCTCCGAACGCCGGTTCGCCGCCACGGTGGCCAACTATGGCAGTTGCGGCTTCAAGGGCAAGCACTTCGTGTTGCAGGATCTGGATCGGCCCTTGCTGCTGTTGATGGCTGGGCGCGACGACGAGGCGCCGTCGGCCCCGTGTTTTCCGCTACTGGAAGAGATGAAGACGGCTGGCAAGCCCGTGCAATGGCATGTCTACCCCGATGCCACGCATGCCTGGGACAAGTCCGGCGTGACATCGCAAGGCTATGTATACGACGCATCCGTCACAAAGGACGCGATGGAGCGGACGCTGGGTTTTCTGGCGGAAAAGCGGTAGGCAACGTTGAACGAGTCTCGCGCGCGGCGTGCAGGCTTATACAGCGTCGCCTTATTCCATTTCCATATCAACCGTTACTTTGTCGGCTTCGCTTGTCGTGCTCAGCACAGTCTGCGCTTCACCTTCGCGTACTCGATCGATATAGAAATGGAATTAGCTGGTTGAAAACACGTTTGCCGGCGGCTTGCTGGTTTCATGCTCGGAGTCAGCTCAACCGCAGCGTGTTCGCGTATCCCGTCATCTCCAGATAGCCTCGGCCCACGGGGTGGCCCTGGGCGTCCAGCAGATCCGACAATCCCTCCCAGTACAGCGCGCCGGTCGATGCGCGGCTGTCGACCTCCTGATCCTGCACCAGAGCCTGAACGCCAAAGCTGCCGGCGGGCGTCTGCACGCGCCAGCGTGCCGGGTAGCGCTCTGCGCTTGTCGCTGCGCGCGCCCATGCCTGCGGGGTGAAGCGCACCGCGTCGTGCGCAAAGACCTCGGGCTGGCGTTGGCCGGCGCGCCGCCACGAGCCGCCGGCCCACAGCGCGCTGCCGTCGGCGCGGCGCAGCTGGAAGGCGGTCAGCGCGCTGCCGTCGTCGAGGTTCATGCCAATCCAGTCCCATCCCACCGCGTCGGGGTGCATCAGCGCCTCGCTCCACTCATGATCCAGCCAGGCGCGGTTGCGCGCACCTGGCTCAAGCGCCATGCGCTGCCCGCCGGCGGTGATGTGGCCGGTCACCACCAGCTGCGGCTGGCTGTAATAAAAGCTTGCCTGCGCGGCCTGCGGCCCCTTGCGCGACAGGCCGGCGTCGCCCTGCAGCAGCACGGGTTGGGTGCTGGCGCAGGTCAGCTGCAGTCCAAAGCCGGCGGCCTGCGCGGTGATTCGGTAGCGGCTGGCGCCCGGCTGTGTGGTGGTTTCGCGCACCAGCGACCAGCCGTGCAGGTGTACGCGCGTGTCCTGCAGCGCAGCCTCTGCAAGGCCTAAACCGGCACGCGCGATGCGCTGGTCGTGCAGCAGACGCTGACCCTGCACGTCGGTCAGCGCCGCATGGGCAAAAAGAAGCTGGCGGGCCGCAAACGCCGAGCGCAGCGACTGCGTGGCGTCCACGCGTGAGCGGAAAAAAGTGATTTGAAAGCCCCACAGCCGCCCGCCCGCATGGGCCTGTCCGGTGAGGTACCACCACTCGGTGCGCAGCTCGGGGTGGCTGCCGTGGTCGCGGGGAAAGACCAGCGTGCGCGGTGCAAGCGCCGGTGCATCCGGTTCGGCGGCGACCGCAGCGCCGGCCAGACCGCTGCCGGCAAGCGCCATGCCCAGCCATTGGCGGCGCGTCAATGGATGTGATCCGCTCATCACTGCCTTTTACCAGTCCTGGCGCACGGCCTGCACCGCATCGGCACCGGCGGCCGCCCGTCCTGCGACGAGGCTGGTCAGCGCCGCCGCGGCCACGGTGGCCAGCACCAGTAGCGACAGGCGTGTCCATGGGACGGCCAGATCCATGCTCCAGTGAAAGCTCTGGGGATTGACGCCGTACACCAGCACCAGCGAGACCGCCAGGCCAAGCAGCATGCCGGCCAGCGCGCCCACCAGGCTCCACACCAGGCCCTCGCCGGCCACCAGCGCCAGGATCTGCCCGCGCGTGAAGCCCAGGTGGGCCAGCATGCCGAACTCCTTGCGCCGCGCCAGCACCTGCGCCGCCATGCTGCTGGCCACGCCGAATAGGCCGATGCCGATGGCAACTGCCTGCAGCCAGTGGGTGATCGCAAAACTTCGGTCGAAGATGGCCAGCGAGCGGCTGCGCAGCGCCTGCGCCGAGGTGAGGCGCAGCGCCGCCAGTTGAGCCATGTCCGGCATGCGCAGGGCCAGCCCTTCGATGGCGTTCTGCGCCTGGATTTCGCTGATGCCGGGGGCCGGCCACAGCGCCAGCTCGCTAGCGCCGCGCTCGCCGCTGACGCGCTGCAGGTCGGCGCTGTCCAGCACGACGGCGCCGCTTTGGCGCGCGTAGTCGCGCCAGATGCCGGCGATGAAAAAACATGGCGACGGCGTACCGGGCTGCTGCGCCCAGGCCGCGGCCAGTGCCGGCCAGTGTTGGCCTGGCTGGATCTGGTAGAGCGCGGCAGCCGCTTCGCTGGCATACACGCCAATGCATCCGGGCGGAACCGGCGACGGATCGCCTTGCAGTGGCAGCGTGCGCTGCACGTCGGTGTCCAGCGGGCGCGCCAGTAAGGCCAGCGCTGGAAGCCGGGCGTCGATCTGCAGCTGAAGGCTGCGCCGGCCCTGCACCTGCGCGAACTCGGGCAGGCCGCGCAGCGCGGCGACGAAGTCGTCGCCGAACACCGGCGCGCCGTCGCTGCCCCCGGCCTGCAGGTACAGCGGCGCTGGCAGCATCTGCGCCAGCCACTGCGTCAGCGAGGCACGAAAACTCCCCACCATGACCATCAGCGCCACCGCCAGCGCCAGTGCGGCGACCACACCGCCGACCGCGATGACCGCGGCATTGCGCGCGTGCCCGGCGCGCGCCAGCGCCAGCAGGCGCAGCGGTTGCGTGCCCGCACGGCGCTGTGCTCGCTGCACCACGGCTACCAGCGCCTGCACCAGCAGCGGCAGCAGGGCCATGCCGCCAACCAGCAGCAGGCCGATGGCGGTGTAGGCCGCCAGCGGTACGCCGGCCACGGCCGGGACGAAGGCCAGCAGCGCACCGGCCGCGCACAGAGCCGGCCCCAGCCATGGGCCGGTTGCGTGCCGGGGCGGTGGCTGGGCCGCGTCCAGCCCCTTGAGCGCCTGCGCCGGCGCCAGCGCGCTGGCCGCGCGTGCCGGCCACCAGCCGCCAACCAGCGCGGCCAGCAGCCCCAGCAGGCCGTAGACCAGCAGCGCGGGCAGGCTCCAGTGCAGCGCCGGCGCCACGCCGGCAAAGTAGCCCGCGCCCAGGTCTGCGCCCAGCCAGTGCAGCGCGCCCGCAGCCAGGGCCGTGCCCAGCAGCAGGCCCAGCAGGCTGCCCACCAGGCCCAGCGCCAGCGCTTCGAGCAATACCAGCGCCAGGCGCTGGCCGGGCGTGGCGCCCAGTACCGCCAGCAGCGCCAGCTGCGGCTGGCGCCGGGCCACGCCCAGCGCCAGCACCGAATACACGAGAAATGCGCCGGTGAACAGCGCGACCAGCGACAGCGCGGCCAGGTTGACGCGATAGGCGCGAGTGAGCCGCTGCAGCGCGCCGGAATGCTCGGCCGGCGTGACCAGCAGCGCGTTGGCGGGCCAGCCGGGCAGGGCGAGCAAGGCCGCCTCCAGCGGCTCGCGTGTCACGCCGGGGCGCAGCTGCAGGTCGATGCGCGAGAGCCAGCCGCCGCGCCCGAACAGGTCTTGCGCGGCGCCGATGTCCATCACCGCCAGCGGCGCACCCGCCGCGGCGACGGTGCCGGCCACCTGCACGCCGTGGCGTTGCGAGCCGGCCTGCAGCAGCGCCTGCGCCGGCGTGTCGCCACGCCATTGCAGTGCGGCCAGCGCCGCTGGGTTCAGAAACAGCGTGGCCGGCGCCAGCATGGCCAGGCGCGGCGACTGCGGCCAGGGCCGGGGCATCAGATCGGGCGCCAGCGTGGCCAGCTGCAGCGCGTCCACCCCCAGCACGCGCAGCGTCACGCTGGCGCCGCCATGCTGCAGCTGCGCCTGCAGTTCCAGCACGGGGCTGGCGCGCTGCACCTGGGCCAGCCGCGCAACGTCGGCATAAAGCTGCTCGGGCAGAGCGCCCTGGCGCGCGCGCAGCTGCAGGTCTGCGCGGCCGCCAAGGGCGCGGGCCGCGCGGTCGAACTCGGCCATGGCCGAGGCGTTGATCAGTTGCACCGCCAGCGCCAGCGCCACGCCCAGAGCAATCGCCAGCACCGCGACCAGCGTGCGCCACCGGTGCTGGCGCATGTCTTGCCAGGAGAAGGTGAGCAACAGGGCGCGCAGCGTGGCCATGGGGAGATTGTGCGGTGCACCAGGAAAAACGCCCCACGGCGTGGGGCGTTGTGCTGTGCTTCGGCAGCTTACTTGTTGAGTAGCTTGCCCAGCCAGTGATCGAGCAGCCTGCCCGCCGCCTCGCGCCCGCCCAGGCCAAAGGCCAGTGCGACTGCGACGGCCACCGAGCCCAGCGTCAGGCCAAAGGCCAGCTGCACGATCTCGTTGGCGATGCCCATGGCGCGCAGGCCCATCGCGATCACCAGCCCGAGGATGGCAAAGCGCGCGACGTTGGCGACCACCGAGCCGCCCTCGGGGCTGGCGCGGCGAATTGCCGCTGCGGCGACGCCCGACAGCCAGAAGCCGACGACCAGGATGGCGCTGCCCAGCAGGATGTCGCCGCCAAAGGCGATGAAGGTGGTGACGACCTCGCTGACCTGGTCGAAGCCCAGCTGCGACGCGGCCTCGACGCTGGCGAACAGCAGCGCGAAGAACAGCACCAGCCGGCCCGCCAGGTGCGACGGGCGCGTCGTGTCCGACAGCGCATACGACAGTCCCAGCTTGGCCGGCAGACTGTCAAAGCCTGCGGTCTCGAGCAGCTTGGCCAGCAATGACGCGGCAAAGCGCGCCACATACCAGGTCAGCAGCAGGATGACGGCGGCGGCAATGATGTGCGGCGCGGCGGCCAGGATTTGTCCCAGCACCTGCTTGGCGGGGCCGGAGATGGCGTCGATCCTGAGCGCATCCAGCGCCGCGATCAGCGCGGGCACGAACACCAGGATGAACACCAGCGTGCCGCCCAGGCGCGACAGTTGCACCGCCGGGTCGAGCCCGATGCTGGCGTTGAGCCGGTCGCTGCCGGCAGCGGCCAGCAGGTTGCGCACCAGCGCCCGCAGCACGCGCGCAACGATGTAGCCGGCCAGCGCGATGACGCCGGCGCCAAACGCGTTGGGCAGATAACCCAGCAGCTGGCCGAGCATGTCGCGCACCGGGTCGAGCACGCCGTTCAGCCGCAGCGCAGCCAGGATGGCGGGCAGAAAGAACAGGATGATCAGCCAGAACAGCACGTTGCCGGCGCTGTCGCTGATCGGCGCCATGCCGGCCTCGGCCGACAGGCGCTCATCGAGCGTCGTCGTCGCCAGCGCCTTGGTGACGAGGGCGCGTGCCAGCGTGGCCAGCAGCCAGGCGACCAGCGCCAGCACCGCGCCGGCCAGCAGGTAGGGCACGTAGCCGATCACGTCCTGCACCATACCGGCAAAGGGCTCGGACAGAAGCGTGAGGTTCAGCGAGTTGAGCACCGCCACCAGTGTGGCCAGCAGCACCAGCCAGAACACGGCGGTGGCCACGGGTTTTTCGGCGTCGATTTGGGTGTTGGTGCTTTTGCTCAGGCAGCTGTTGAGCCGGATCAGCTTGAGTGCGCGCAGCGCCGCGGCGCGGGCGACGACCGCCAGCAGCCAGCCCAGCACCAGAATGGCCAGCGCCCCGAGCACCTGGGGAATCTGGCTGCCAAACGATTGCTGCAGCGCGCTGAAGAATGTGTCCAATTGCATTGGTGCTCCTTTTTTGTGACGAATCAGAACCATTGTGACGGGCTGGACGCAAGATGCAACCCACGGGCGATGCGACCGGACGAGTCGGTACGTTGATTCACATTGTGTGGTTTTGCCCTTGAAATGACGGCTTTTGCGCACATATGCATGTCAAGCCGCGATGGCGGCAGGCATCCAACCCTCATTCGACGACAAGGAGTTTCACCATGAATGCACTGGTATCGCGTGGCAGCCTGTTCGATGATTTCTTCAAGGACTTCGCGCCCGGTTTTTATGTCCGCCCGCTGCACGGCGACGGCCTGCCCACGCCGGCGCAGATCAAGGTCGACGTCAAGGAAGACGGCGACAGCTACACCGTGCAGGCCGAGCTGCCCGGCGTGCCCAAGGAAGACATCCATGTGAGCATCGACGGCGCAGTGGTCAGCCTGAGCGCCGAGATTCGCCAGCATGACCAGCAAAAGGACGGCGAGAAGCTGCTGCGCAGCGAGCGCTACTACGGCTCGGTGGCGCGCAGCTTCCAGCTGCCGCAAGAGGTCGACGCGGCCAAGTCCAAGGCCAAATACGACAACGGCGTGCTGACGCTGACGCTGCCCAAGAAGCTCGAAGGCAAGTCGCAGCGGCTGGCCATCGAGTAAGCGGATAAGCGCTTCAGGCTTGACCTGAAACCGACGACGCGGGGCACATGCCCCGCGTTGTCAATTGCAGCGTCCGGTCACAGCGCGCAGCGGCCTGCGGCGCATGCGTGACCAGCACCAGCGCCGCGTCCTGCTGGCGGGTCTGCGCCAGAAGCAGGTCGAGGATGAGCGCGGCGGTCGTCGGGTCGAGATTGCCCGTCGGTTCGTCGGCCAGCAGCAGCGGCGGCGCATGTACCAGCGCCCGTGCAATGGCCACGCGCTGCAGCTGGCCACCGCTGAGCTGCTGCGGCATGCGCGCGTCCAGCCCTTGCAGGCCGACCGCGTCGATCATCGTGCGCACCCGGGCGCCGTCGCTGCGCCCGAGCAGCATCAGCGGCAGCGCGATGTTCTGCGCCACGGTGAGCTGCGGCAGCACATGAAAGGCCTGGAACACGAAACCCAGGTGGGCGCGGCGCCAGACGGCTCGTGCTGTGTCACCCAGCTGCGCCAGGTCGACGCCCTGGTGCACGATGCGCCCGGCCTGCCAGCCGTCCAGCCCCGCAAGGCAGTTGAGCAGCGTGGACTTGCCAACGCCCGAGTCGCCGGTAATCGCCAGCGATTGGCCCTTGTCCAGCGTGAAATCGACGTTCTCGAACACGGCCTGCGTGCCATAGCGTCGCGCCAGGCCGTGTACTTCAAGCAGCGGTGGTGCAGCTGCGGTCATGCCTGCACCAGCGCCAGCACCGCGTCGACCACCTGTTGCTGGGCACCCGGTGCATCGCAGGCAACGACGCGCCGCTGCGGCATGCTGCGCAGCCAGGTGATCTGGCGCTTGGCCAGCTGGCGCGTGGCGGCAATGCCGCGCTCGGGCAGGGTGGACAGAGGGTAGGTGCCGTCCAGGCTCTCCCACGCCTGGCGGTAGCCGACGCAGCGCATGCTGGGCAGGTTGGTGTGCAGGTCGCCGCGCGCGCGCAGTGCAATGACTTCGTCCAGAAAGCCGGCGGCCAGCATGGCTTGAAAGCGCTGGGCGATGCGCTCGTGCAGCCATGCGCGGCTGTGCGGTTCCAGCGAGAAAAAGCCTTGCGCGGCAATCGGCCCGGTGTCTGGAGCGGCGTTCGCGTCCCTGGTCTTGTGGAAGTGCGACAGCGGCTGGCCGCTCAGCTGCCAGACTTCAAGCGCGCGCTGGATGCGCTGGCTGTCGCCGGGCGCCAGCCGCGCTGCGGTGACCGGGTCGACGCGCGCGAGTTCCGCGTGCAGCGCGGGCCAGCCCTGCTCGGCGGCGCGCGCATCGATGGCTGCGCGCACCACGCCGTCGCCGGCGGGCATTGCGTCGATGCCGTCCATCAGCGCCTTGAAATACAGCATGGTGCCGCCGACGAGCAGCGGCAGCGCGCCGCGTGCGCGAATGGTGGCGATCAGTCGCGTCGCGTCGTGCACGAACTCGGCGGCGCTGTAGGCCTGGGCCGGATCCAGGATGTCGATCAGGTGGTGGGGCACGGTGGCGCGTTCGCTCGCGCTGGGCTTGGCCGTGCCGATGTCCATGCCGCGGTAGACCAGGGCCGAGTCGACGCTGATGATCTCCACCGGCACGCGCGGCGCCAGTTCAGCAGCGATTGCCAGTGCGGCGGCAGTCTTGCCCGACGCGGTGGGGCCGGCCAGGGCGATGGCGGGAAGTGCGGCCTCGATGCTCACGCCGATGCGCTCCGTGGCTGATGGTGGGGTACGGTGGGCTTCACAGCGCCGTGCGCAGGCGCTCGGCGTAGCCGGCCAGCACGTCGGGCGCCGGGCTGGGGCGCGGCCAGGTGAAGTGGATCCCGTCGTCCGCGTGGCGTGGCACGACGTGGATGTGAAAGTGCTGCACCGTCTGTCCGGCGGCCGCGCCGTTGGCCTGCAGCAGCATGATGCCGTCCGGCGCAAAGCAGGCCTGCACCGCGCGCGCCACGCGCTGGGCGGTCTGCATGACGGCGCCTGCCTCTTCGCCGGTGAGCTCAAGCAGCGTGGCTGCGTGGCGCTTGCTGGCCACCAGCACGTGGCCGGGGTTGACCTGGCCGATGTCCATGAAGGCCAGCGTGTGCTCGTCCTCGAACACTTGCGCGCTGGGGATCTCTCCGGCCACCAGGCGGCAGAACAGGCAGCTGCCGCTGGGCGAGGTGTCGACGAATTCGGGCATGGGCGGACGCTCCTGGGAAAAGTGCAGTCAAGCCCGGGATTCTGGCAAGAAAAAAGCACGCGGGTGCATGCCGCGTGCTTTCGCCGTGGGTGTGGACGCAGTCAGAAGCGGTGGCGCATGCCCACGCCGACGCTGTTGCCGGTTTCCTGGTGCGTGATGCGGTCGTTCATGAGCATGGCGTAGACGTCGGTGCGCTTGGACAGGTTGTAGTCGTAGCCCACGGTGAATGTCTTGCGGCTGGCGCCGCTGTCGATCTTGGTGCGCACCCACGAGGCCAGGACGCTGCCCGCGCCGACCGGGGCCGAGGCGCCCAGCTGCCAGGTCTTTGCCTTGCTGAAAGCGCTGGGAGGAACGGCGGCGCCGGCATCGTCCACCTTGGTCTCGCCATAGCTCAGATAGGGCTTGACTACCTTGAAGTCGTAGGACGCGCCGAGCATCCAGTCCTTCTTGGTCGTACCCAGGTAGGCGCCCGAGCCGGGGTTGCCGATCTGGTCGCGCTCGTAGTAGCCGGTGACGGTGAGCGGGCCGCCAAAGTACAGGAAATTGGCGCCGATGTTCTTCTTGCCGTTGTCGCCCGGCTGCTCGCCGAACTGGTATTGCAGATTGGCCTCAAAGCCCCCGATGTTAGGCGTGGTGTAGGCGACCTGGTTGCTCCAGCCGGTGTCCGCAGGCGTGGTGGCCTGCCAGCCCGAGGCGTTGAACAGCGGCACGTTCATGTGCAGGATCAGCGGCGCGAAGGTGAACGAGTCGCCCATCGGGTTGCCGATGACCGACGGCAGGAAGTTGGGCGCCAGCCAGCGGCCCAGGCGCACCGTGCCGAAGCCGCCCGACAGGCTGACGTTGGCGTCGCGCGAGAAGAAGGTGTCGCCGAGAAAGCGCCCCTGCGTGCCGTCGTCTACCTGGATGAATGAGGTGATTGCAAAGCCGGCCTTGAGGCCGCCGCCCAGGTCTTCGGTGCCGGACAGGCCGAACCACGACGTGGTCATGCCGCCGCTGTTGACGGCGGACGTGCGGTGGGCGTCGCCGGCCATCTTCATCGATCCGACGTAAACGTCGGTCAGGCCGGATAGCTGAACCGAGCTTTGGCCGTGGGCCGTCAGTGTGCACAGCGCGGCGGCGCAGGCGGCCAGGGTCTTCACGTACATGGGCGGTCTCCTTGGTATGAATTGTGTGACGGTAAATTGTGTACAAATTTTGTATGAAAGAACACCGGTTTTCCGTGGGTCGTAGCAATTTGTTGCGCGAATACACCGTTGGTTGGGCCGTGATGGTGAACGTTGCTTTGATTTGTCTCAATGTGCGCCGGCGTCAGGCTTGGCACAGTGCGACCATGCTTGCCATGCCCACATGTCCGGATCACCGCGTGCCGCTCGAGCAGGCACCGGCGGGCGAGGTGCTGCGCGAGCGCCACCGGCAGCCGATGTCGGTGCTTTATCTGCAGGGTGGCCGCGTGCTGCTGGGCCTGCGCGAAGATGGCGTGATGCGCCACCAGTTGGGCAGCGTGCAAGGGCCTTGCTGGCTGGATGCGGCCACCGCGTTGCTCGACCGTCCCAGCCTGGTCGACATGGTGGCCGAGACCCGGGTGCAGTTGCGCCGCATCGCGCTGGACGACTTCCGTCAGAGCGTGCAGGCCCTCCCCGAGGCGGGGCAGGAGCTGTTGCGCGACATGGCGGCGGGCTATTGCCAGCAGACCGAGCTGGCGATCAGCCGTCTGGCGCAGGACGCCGAGGCGCGCTGCGCCCAGTGGCTGCTGCGCCACGCGCACAACTGCGAGGAGGGTGGACTGCGTGTCACGCTGCACCTGCGCAAGCGCATGATTGCCGCCCAACTGGGCATCGCGCCCGAGACGCTGTCGCGCGTGCTGCGCCAGCTGCGCGAGCATGGGCTGATCGTCGGTACCGGCAATGTGCTGCGCCTGCCGCAGCCGCGGGCCTTGCAGATGCTGGCCGGGGCTTGAGAGGTCGAGAAAAAAATTCTCATCTCCGCTTTACACGCCAAAAAACCCCACTCATCGTTGCAAATACTCGCCATGGCCCGAGCTATTGCACTGCGTTTTGCCCTTGCAGGGCGCGGGCCAGCCAGAGGCTGACCTTCTTCGTGCTGTCCAGCAGTGCGCAGGCA
>PGEI01000025.1 GCA_002894305.1 Comamonadaceae bacterium CD01 | reverse complement strand
GGCCTTCGCCGGGATGACGAGTTCAAACATCACAAGGCCGGAGCAATAAGCAGGAGCGGCCATTGTTTTTGATATGTCCAGGAAAGATAGACACCCGCACGTCAGCGAAACCCCCGCCACGCAGCTGCTGCGCGCGCACAAGGTGGCGTTCACCGAGCATCCCTACGACTACGTCGAGCACGGCGGCACGGCCGAGTCTGCGCGCCAGCTGGGGCTGGATGAACATGCGGTGGTCAAGACGCTGGTGATGCAGGACCAGGACGCCAGGCCGCTGATCGTGCTGATGCATGGCGACTGCCAGGTGTCGACCAAGAACCTGGCGCGCCAGGTTGGCGCCAAGCACATCGAGCCGTGCAAGCCCGAGGCGGCGCAGCGCCACAGCGGCTACCTGGTGGGCGGCACTTCGCCGTTCGGCACCAAAAAACAGATGCCGGTGTTCATCGAGGAGAGCATCCTGGCACTGCCGCGCATCGCGATCAACGGCGGGCGGCGCGGTTATCTGGTGCAGATCGACCCGCAGGTGTGCGTGCAGCTGCTGGCCGCGCGGCCGGTGCATTGCGCGCTGGCAGAATAGGGCGCTTGTTTCGCTTCACACCGGCCCATCCGTGAACCCCATCGTCCTGTCCCTGGCCGCCACCGTCGTGGCCTATCTGCTCGGCTCGCTCTCGTTTGCGGTCATCGTCAGCCGCGCCATGGGGCTGTCCGACCCGCGCACCTACGGCAGCAAGAACCCGGGGGCGACCAATGTGCTGCGCTCGGGCTCCAAGCTGGCGGCGGTGGTGACGCTGCTCTTCGACGCCTTCAAGGGCTGGCTGCCGGTGGTGCTGGTGCGCTGGTATGGCGCCGACTACGGGCTGCACGAGGGCACGCAGGCGCTGGTCGGACTGGCGGCGTTCGCCGGCCACCTGTGGCCGGTGTTCTTTCGCTTCGAGGGTGGCAAGGGCGTGGCCACGGCGCTGGGCGTGCTGCTGGGCGTGAGCGGCTGGCTGGGCCTGGCGACGCTGGCGACCTGGGTCATCATCGCGGCGTTTTTTCGCTATTCGTCGCTCGCGTCGCTGGTGTCGGCGGCGTTCGCGCCGTTCTTCTACCTGCTGGCCGGCGGCGTCGCCTGGCATGTGGATGCCGGCGTGGGCGTGGCGATTGCGGTGATGGCCGGGCTGCTGGCGTGGCGCCACAAGCTCAACATCCAGCGGCTGATCCAGGGCAAGGAATCGCGCCTGGGCAGCAAGGGCGGGCAAGCGGCCGCGCCGCCCGCCGGGGCTGCCGCGGGTGCGCGAGCCCGGCGCAAAAAATCCAGAAAGTGACTGCTGGCGTGCGCGGGTTGCGCACGGGCCGGGCGGGCGTCTTCTCAGCGCGCGCCCATGTCGCCCAGGTGGGCCGCGTACATGCCCACGCGCACCATGGTGCGGTGGTTGAGCTCCACCGTGACGGCCGACTGCGCCAGCGCCGACTGGATGCGCGGCTGCTGGGGCAGGGCCGTGTGATAGAAGGTGGTGAGCGTCAGCTCCTTGCCCTGGGCGTCCAGCAGGCCGGCGACCATCGGGTGGTTGACCTTGGCGCTGCGGCGCAGCACCACGGCCACCTCACCGTTGTCCAGGCGCACCATGGTGCCCGGCGGGCACAGCCCGGTGGCGCGCACCAGCGCCATGCCCACTTCGTCGCGCCGCTCGCTGTCCTGGCCGACGATGGCGCGGATCGACTCGGTGACGCTGCGTCCCTCGCGTGACTTGCGCGGGCTGATCATCGCGGCGTAGCGGTCGATGCGCAGCAGCACCCAGGCCAGCCGCTCGGCCGGCGCGCGTGCGGCCAGGGGCTGGTTGCCGCCGTCGCTGGCGATGTCGTGGTGGCGCTGCACGGCGCTCAGCCACAGCGGGTCGCTCACGCCGCATTCGCGCAGCAGCTGCGCGCCCGCCTGCGAGTGCTGCGCAATGACTTGGCGCTGCTCGCCGCTCAGGGGCGTGCGCTGCAGCGCCAGCTGGTCCTGCAACGCGGTCATGCCGATGTTCATGGTCAGCGCGGCGCGTACCAGCGCGTCGCGCTCGGCGCCGGGCAGGGACAGCTCGCGCGACAGGAGATGGCACAGCGTGCCGCACACCAGCGCGTGCGCCGTGCTGTAGCCGACCATGGACGTGGCGGCCAGCTGGAACATCAGGTACAGAGCGGCGTCGGTGTCGTGGGTGACGAGGTTCTGCAGCCACAGGTCGCACTGCTGCACCTTGGCGGCAAAGCCGCTGACCTGGCGCGGGTGGCCCAGTACCATGGACAGCGCCGACTCCAGATCCGACCAGTGGCCCAGCAGGTCTTCGTATTCGCTGTCGGCCGACTCGAAGCCGAGAACGGGGGCGCTGGCGTGGGCTGCAGGGGTCATGGACGGTTCATGGGCGCTGCATCAGCAGCATGGTGCTGCCGCTGCGGCTCATCTCGAAGTGGGTCAGGAAGTTGTTGCCCAGCAGCACGAAGGGCATGGGCTGTGCAGTGACGATGGCGTCCACGCCGCGCAGTTGCAGGGCGCCGATGCGCACCGAGTCGAGCCGCACGCGCCAGCCCTGGCCCGTGCCGTTGGCGGTGGCCATGCGCACCGGCTCGGCGCCCTCCAGGCGCAGGCCCAGGCGCGTGGCCAGCGCCTGGTCGAGCGAGACCACCGACGCGCCGGTATCCACCAGCATGCGCACCGCGTGGCCGTTGATCGCGCCGTCGTCGGTGAAGTGCCCGCGCGCGTCGGCGTGCAGCAGCAGGCGCTGCATGCCCGCGCCCTGGCTGCCCACGCTGACCGGCGCCTCGCCCAGGTACAGCGTCTGGCGCCCGCCCGCGGTGGTGATGGTGGCGCTGTCGGCGCCGACGGCCAGCAGCGTGACGCCTGACGCCGCCTGGCCCACGGCCAGCGCGCGCGGCGCGCCGCCGTCGATGACCAGCAGCGCCTTGCTGCCCAGCACGCCGGCCAGCGCCACGCTCTGGCCGTGCGCCAGCACGGGCAGCGTCAGGGCCAGCGCGCAGAGAAGGGGGGGAAGCGGGCGCATTGCGGCGGCGCTATGGGTGGGGGTGGTCAGTCGCGGAAGTTGTCGAAGCCCAGCGGCAGGTCGGCCACTTCCTTGCGGATCAGTGCCATGGCCGCCTGCAGGTCGTCGCGCTTGGCGCCGGTGACGCGCACCTTGTCCTCCTGGATGGCCGCCTGCAGCTTCATCTTGCTGTCCTTGATCAGGCGCTGGATCTTCTTGGCCTGCTCGCTGTCGATGCCGTTTCTCACGCGCACCACCTGCTTGACCTTGTCGCCGCCCATCTTCTGGGGCTTTTGCACGTCCAGAAAGCGCACGTCCACGCTGCGCTTGGTCAGCTTGCCACGCAGGATGTCCTCGACCTGCTGCAGCTGGAACTCGGCGTCGCCGAACAGCGTGATCTCCTTGTCCTTGAGCTCGATGGCGGCGGACGTGCCCTTGAAATCGAAGCGCGTGCCGATCTCCTTGGCGGTGTTCTCCACGGCGTTTTTCACTTCGACGAAGTTGGCTTCACAGACGGTATCAAAAGAAGGCATGGCATCACTCTCGGCTGGCCGGTACACACACGCGCCCGCCCGGAGGCGGGTGCGACAATCCGGGCAATGTTAGTCGAGAAAAACGTCCCCCTGCAGAGTTGCAACACCTTCGGCATCGTGGCGCGCGCGCACACGCTGGTGCGCGTGCGCACGCCGCAGGACGTGCACGACCTGCTGGCCGACCATCGCCTGGCGCGCCAGCCGCTGTTCGTGCTCGGGGGGGGCAGCAACATCGTGTTCACGGGGGATGCGAGGTCCGTCGTGCTGAAGATGGAAATCAAGGGCCGGCGCCTGCTGGAAGAAACCGACCAGGCCTGGATCGTCGAGGCCGGCGCCGGCGAGGTCTGGCACGACACCGTGGCCTGGACCCTGGCCCAGGGCTGGCCGGGCCTGGAGAACCTGGCGCTGATCCCCGGCACCGTGGGCGCGGCGCCGGTGCAGAACATAGGCGCCTATGGCGTGGAGCTGCAGGACCGTTTCCATTCGCTCGTCGCCATCGACCTGGCCACGGGCCGGCCCTTCACCCTGGACGCCGCGCAATGCGCCTTCGGCTACCGCGACTCGGTGTTCAAGCACGCCGCGCCGCTGGCCGAGCACGAGGGCGGCGGCCTGCCCGGCCACTGGGGCAGGGGCATGGGGCTGGCGGGCCGGGCGGTCATCACCCACGTGCGCTTCCTGCTGCCCAAGGCGTGGAAGCCCGAACTGGGCTACCTGGACCTGGAGCGCCGCCGCGCCGAGGCCGGCGTGGCGCAGCCTACGGCGCGGCAGATCTTCGACTGGGTGTGCGAGATCCGCCGCGCCAAGCTGCCCGACCCGGCCGTGATCGGCAACGCCGGCAGCTTCTTCAAGAACCCCACGGTCACGCCCGAGCAGTGCCAGGACATCATCGCGCGCGACCCCAAGATCGTGCACTACCCCATGCCCGACGGCAGCATCAAGCTGGCCGCCGGCTGGCTGATAGACGCCTGCGGCTGGAAGGGCAAAACCGTGGGCAAGGCCGGCGTGTACGACAAGCAGGCCCTGGTGCTGGTGAACCGCGGCACGCGGGACGACAGCGTCACCGGCGGCGAGGTGATGACGCTGGCCAAGGCGATACAGACCAGCGTCTACGAACGCTTCGGCATCCGGCTGGAGCCGGAGCCGGTGGTGGTGTGAGCCGTTTTGCTAATGTTTTGATAGCTTGTAGCGCTTGCTGGGTAAGCGCTTGAGGCATTAAATGCTGTAAGAACCAGTTGCTTGAGAGGAACTGGCCAGGAAAGGGAGCGTAGCCAATACGTTCCCTTTTTTGCTTTGAGCGGCCCGTCCCGCCAGAGGTCGACAACTGTCGCTGCATGGGCATGCCGATGCGACAGATGTCGCATCCGGTTGCTGCATCTGTCGCATGCCCCGCGGCGCGGCAGCCCCGGCCTGCGGGCCGCGCGGGGGGCTGCGCCTCTGGAATCCGGCCTTGCATGCCGGTATTTCCTGGGACTTACCCGTATTCGCTGGCGTCCGAGCGCCGGCTGGCACACCGCTTGCGTTGGGAGAGGCATGGGCGCGGTCGCGCTCATCCATGGCCCGGCCGGTTCATCCGGCGGGCCGGTACCCAACGACAGACGGAGACATCGCCATGAATCCAAGCAACGAGCGCAAGCTGTGGATGTACGAGAAGATGATCGAGATCCGGGAATACGAAGAGACCATGGCCCGGGTCTACATGGAAGGCAAGCTGCCGCCGCATATCCAGAAGGGCCTGGCCTTCGACATCGGCTCTGGCCCCGTGCCGGGCGAGATGCACCTGGCCGCGGGACAGGAGCCGGTGGCGGTGGGCGTGTGCGCCCACCTGCATGACGACGATACCGTGGTCGGCTCGCACCGCCCGCACCACTTCGCCATCGCCAAGGGCGTGCCGCTCAATCCGATGACGGCCGAGATGTTCGGCAAGGAAACCGGACTGGGGCGCGGCAAGGGCGGGCATATGCACCTGTTCGACCCAGCGCATAAGTTCAGCTGCAGCGGCATCGTCGGTGCCAGCATGCCGCCGGCCTGCGGCGCGGCGCTGGCGGCCAAGAAGCGCGGCAAGGACTGGGTGGCCGTGGCCTTTTTCGGCGAGGGTGCGACCAACCAAGGAGCCTTTCACGAGTCGATGAACCTGGCCGCGCTGTGGAAGCTGCCGGTGCTCTTCGTCTGCGAGGACAACAAGTACGCGATCTCGGTGGAGAAGCACGAATCCACCTCGGTGGCCTGGAATGCCGACCGCGCCGCCGCCTACGGCATGCCCGGCGTGCTGGTGGACCAGAACGATGCGCTCGCGGTCTACGAGGCGGCCGGCGTGGCTGTCGAGCGTGCGCGCCGTGGCGAGGGGCCGACGCTGATCGAGGTCAAGACCGACCGCTACCTGGGCCACTTCCAGGGCGACCCCGAAACCTACCGCCCCAAGGGTGAGACGGCCGGGCTGCGCAAGAACGACCCGATCCCGCGCCTGGCCGAGCACCTGCGCCGCGCCGGCCTGCTCGACGACGCGGCCGACCAGGCCCTGCGCCAGCGTGTGAGCGCCCGTATCACCGAGGCCTATGACTACGGACGCAGCAGTCCGTACCCCAAGCCCGAGGACGCGCTGCTGCACGTTTTCTGCTAACGCCCCAGAACTTCGGAGACAAAGCATGACAACCCGCAAATTGACCATGGCCCAGGCCGTGTCGGAGGCCATCGGCCAGGAAATCGAGCGCAACCCCGACGTGTTCGTGATGGGCGAGGACATCGGCAAGTACGGCGGCATCTTCGGCGCCACCGGCGGCCTGCTGGCCAAGCACGGCAAGGACCGCATCATGGACACCCCGATCTCGGAGACGGCCTTCATCGGCACCGCCATCGGCGCGGCGGCCGAGGGCATGCGGCCCATCGCCGAGCTGATGTTCGTGGACTTCTTCGGCGTGTGCATGGACATGATCTACAACCACATGGCCAAGAACATCTACATGGCCGGCGGCAACATCAAGCTGCCCATGGTGCTGATGTCGGGCATCGGCGGCGGCTACAACGATGCGGCCCAGCACTCGCAGTGCCTGTACGCGACCTTTGCCCACATGCCGGGCATGAAGGTGGTGGTGCCGTCCAACGCCTACGACGCCAAGGGCCTGATGACCCAGGCCATCCGCGACGACAACCCGGTGGTCTTCCTCTACCACAAGGGCATCATGGGCCTGCCGTGGATGTCGTACTTCGAGGGCAGCACCAACGAAGTGCCCGAGGAGCAGTACACCATCCCCTTCGGCCAGGCCAAGGTGGTGCGCGAGGGCCGCGATCTCACCATCGTCACGCTGAGCCAAATGGTGCAGAAGACGGTGCTGGCCGCGCAAAAGCTCGCCGATGCGGGCATAGACGCCGAGGTGATCGACCTGCGCACCATCGTGCCGCTGGACCGCGAGGCGGTATTGAAGTCGGTACGCAAGACCGGCCGCCTGCTGGTGGCCGACGAGGACTACCTGAGCTTCGGCCTGTCGGGCGAGATCGCCGCGCTGGTGGCCGAGAACCTCGACAGCGTGCGCCTCAAGGCTCCGATCAAGCGCCTGGCCGTGCCCGATGTGCCCATTCCCTACAGCCGTCCGCTGGAACAGTTTGTTATTCCCCAGGTCGACGCCATCGTCGCCGCCGCGCGGCAACTGGTGGCCGCACCGCAACTTCAAGGAGCATCCGCATGAGCACCGACATCATTCTTTCCCAAGACGCCTGGCAGGACGTGGAGCCCGGCACCGAGGCCCTGGTCGAGGACTGGCTGGTCAAGGTCGGCGACAGCGTCAAAGCCGGCCAGCCCGTGGTCAGCGTGGTGGTGGTCAAGTCCAGCCACGAGGTGCTGGCGCCTGCTGATGGCGTGATCGCGGCCATCCTCGTGCCCGCCGAAGACACCTTCAAGCCCGGCCAGAGCCTGGGCACGCTGGCATGAGCATCACCGTTGCCGAAGCCGGCGTTGCCAACGCCAGCGTCCCTGGCATCCCGCTCAAGGGCCTGCGCGGCGCCATCGCCCGTAACATGACCCTGGGCTGGCAGGCGCCGCGTGTAGCCATGGGCGTCGATGTCGATGTCTCGGCCTGCCAGGCCTGGCTGCGCGCGCAGCCGGTGGCGCAGGGCGGGGCCAAGCCCACCATCACCGCCTGCGTGCTGCGCGCCACGGCGCTGGCGCTGGCCGGGCACCCGCGCATGAACGCGCTGCTCAAGGACAACGTCATCGAGTGCCAGAGCTCCGTGCATCTGGGACTGGCCGTGGCGCTGGACGAAGGGCTAATGGTGCCGGTGATCCGCGATGCCGGGACCAAGCCCGTGGCGCAGCTCGCGCAGGAAACGCGGGAGCTGGCGACGGGCACCCGTGCCGGCCAACTGCCGCCCAAGGCCTACCAGGGCGCGACCTTCACGGTCACCAACTTGGGCATGACGGGCATTGACTGGTTCACGCCGGTGCTGAACCCGCCGCAGGTGGGAATTCTGGGCGTGAGCAGCGTGCGCGAACGCGCCGTGGTGCGGGATGGGCAGGTGTGCGTCGCCGCGATGACGACGCTGACCCTGGTGTTCGACCACCGGGCCATCGACGGCTACCCGGCCGCGCAGTTCCTGCGGGCCGTGAAGACCTATCTCGAAGCTCCCGATTCGCTGTCGGGCAGGCCATGACCGCACCGCTCCCATCGTTGACGCCGCCCGAGGCCGTGCGCGAACAGCTGTGGAATGAGCAGCAGCTCGCGCAGCCGGTGACGGTGCCGTGCTTTCGCCTCTGGCGCTACCGGGAGCCGGTCGTCGTGCTCGGCTGCTCGCAGCGCCGGCTGCTGGCACAGGCAGGCAGCCAGGTGCAAGTGCTGCTGCGCCAGTCCGGCGGCGGCGCGGTGCTGACCGGGCCGTGGATGCTGGGCCTGTCGGTGGCGCTGCCGCCGGACCATCCGCTGGCCCGCCAGGGCCTGGTGGCCAGCTACCGCTGGCTGGGCGAGGCCATTGCCCGGGTGCTGCAGCAGGGCGGCGTGGACGCGCAGGCGCTGGCGCCCGAGGCGCTGCGCGCCATGCAGCCCGCGCAGCGCATGGCGGTGGACTGGGCCTGCTTTGGCGGCCTGTCCCCCTGGGAGGTGCTGGCCCGGGGCCGCAAGATCGCCGGCCTGGCCCAGGTGCGCCGTGCCAGCGGCGTGCTTTTGGTTGGCGGCGTGCTGTTGCAGCCGTCGCCGTGGCGGCTGATGTGCGATGCCCTGGGTCGCGACGGGGCCGATGCCCGGACCCTGGCGGCCACCACCGTCAGCGCCGCCGAACTGGCCGTGCACTTCGATGGGCAGGCATGCGCGCAGCGGTTGGAGCTTGCGCTGCAGGCCGCGCTGGAACAGGAGGCCTGCCCCATGTGAGCCGCTGAACGCCCCGACTGAGATTTCACAACCCATAAAGCGACGGAGACACGACGATGAAAAACCTGAACGACGACCTTGCCCCCGGCACCATGCGGGTGCTGGACAGACGGCCCACGCTGCAGCGCCGCGGCTTTCTGCGCGGCGGCGGCCTCGGGGCCATCGGCATCGCGGTCATTCCCGCGACCGGCATTGCGGCCGCAAAGGATGTGGCGGCCCAGCAGAGCTTTCGCCATCTGGGCGCGGCCACCGGCAAGACCCTGGTGCGCATGGCGCGCGATATCTATCCGCACGACAAGCTGGCCGACAGCTTCTACCTCGAGGCCGTGCTGCCCTATGACGCCGCAGCCGTGAAGGACAAGAGCGTGAAGAAGCTGCTGAGCGAGGGTGTGCAGGATCTGGATCAGCGCGCCAGGCAGCGCTATGGCGTGCCCTATGCCGAGGTGAAGACCGAGGACGAGCGCGTGGCCCTGCTCAAGGACATCGAGGCCACGCCGTTCTTCAAGAAGATCCAGGGTGGCCTGGTCACTGGCCTCTACAACAACAAGAAGCTGTGGCCGCTGTTTGGCTACGAGGGCTCGTCCTGGCAGAAGGGCGGCTACCTGAACCGCGGCTTCGACGACATCGACTGGCTCTGAGCGCCAGCACAAGGACAAGGAGACAAACATCATGACCGATCAGGCAAAGTTCTCTCTCAACGACGACAGTGTCGTCGTCATCGTCGGCTCGGGCGCGGGCGGCGGCACGCTGGCCAACGAGCTGGCGCAGCGCGGCGTCAAATGCGTGGTTCTGGAGGCCGGCAAGCACTACACGCAGGCCGATTTCGAGAACGACGAATGGGGCATGTTCAACAAGATTTCATGGCTGGACAAGCGCATCTCGGCCGGCGGCTGGCACCACACCAAGACCTACCCGAACCTGCCGGCCTGGATTTGTAAGACCGTGGGCGGCTCTTCGGTGCACTGGTCCGGCGTGGCGCTGCGCTTTCAGGAGCACGACTTCCACACCAAAACCACCTACGGCGCCATTGAGGGCGCGAACGTGCTCGATTGGCCGATCACGCTGGCCGAGCTGGAGCCGTACTACGAGCTGGCGGAGAAGAAGATGGGCGTGGCCGGCACCAAGGCCAGCGGCCTGCCGCCCATGCCGCCCAACAACCACTACAAGGTGATCGATGCCGGTGCCCGCAAGGTGGGCTACAAGAACATCGTGCGCCCGGCCGCATCGAACAGCGAGGTCTATGACGGGCGGCCCGCCTGCCAGCAGATCGGCTTCTGCATGCAGGGCTGCAAGATCGGCGCCAAGTGGTCCACCCTCTACACCGAGGTGCCGCGCGCCCAGGCGACGGGCAAGGTCGAGCTGCGCCCCGAGTCCATGGTGCTGCAGATCCAGCACGACAAGCAGGGCCGCGCCAATGGCGTGCTCTACGTGGACAGCAAGGGCCGCAAGCAACTGCAGAAGGCGCGCGTGGTCTGCGTGGCGGGCAACTCCATCGAGTCGCCGCGGCTGCTGCTGAACTCGGCCTCCAGCATGTTCACCAACGGCCTGGCCAATTCCTCGGGGCAGGTGGGCAAGAACTACATGAACCACGCCACGGCGGCGGCGGTGTCCATCCACAAGGGGCCCGTCTACATGTACCGGGGCTTCGACATCGCGGCCGTGGTGGCCGACGAGGTGCCGCTGAATACCAAGCGCGGCTTTGTCGGCGGCTACTACCTCGAGGGCCTGGCCCTGCATCTGCCGTACACGGCGGCGTTCATGAAGCCCGGCGGCTGGGGACGCGACTTCACCTCGGCCCTGGAGATGTACGACCACATGAGCTGCGTCTGGGTCTGCGGCGAGGACCTGGCGCGCGAGCAGAACTCCATCACGCTGCACCCCACGGAGAAGGACCAGTACGGCCTGCCCGTGCCCATCGTGACCAAGACCTACCACGCCAACGACGACAGGATCACCGCCCACGGCCTGGTGCAGTGGCGCAAACTGTCCGAAGCCGTGGGCGCCACGCGCGTGATCGACATGCCGGCCTATCCGGCCAGCCACAACATGGGCACCAACCGCATGAGCGCCAAGGCCAGCGACGGCGTGGTCAACCAATGGGGCCAGGCGCACGATGTGAAGAATCTCTTCATCTCGGACGGCAGCCAGTTCACCTCCAGCTCGGCGGCCAACCCCACGCTGACCATCGTGGCGCTGGCGATCCGGCAGGCTGAGTACATCGCCGGGGCCATGCAGCGGCGCGAGCTGTAAGCGGAGGCTGGGCATGGAGCTGTCCTGCCGCAACTACCCCGGCGCCGGCCATGCGGCCGGAACCGGGGCGCCGCTGGTGCTGCTGCACGGCCTGTTCGGCAGCGCCGCACAGTGGCACCACATCGCGGCGCCGCTGTCGGCCCGCGCGCGCGTGCTGGCGGTGGACCTGCGCAACCACGGCCTGTCGCCGCATGCCGATGCCATGGGCTACCAGGAAATGGCGGAGGACCTGCGCGAGCTGCTCAATGCCCAGGGCATCGCGCGGGCCCGCGTCGCCGGCCACAGCATGGGCGGCAAGGTGGCCATGGCCTTTGCGCTGCTGCACCCGCGGCGCACCGAGGCGCTGGCCGTGCTCGACATCGCCCCGGCCCGCTACCACGACCATTTCTCGGCCCTGGTCTGCGCCGCACTGCGGCTGGACCTGGGCGCCGCCCGTTCGCGGGAAGAGGCCGACCGGCAGCTCGAACGCTTCGTGCCCTCGGCCCGCTTGCGGGCCATGCTGCTGCAGAACCTGGCCTGGCGGGACGGGCATCTGGCCTGGCGCATCCACTGGCTGGGCATAGGCGGCTCCATGCCGCAGCTGCTGGGCTTTGCGCCCGGGCTGCTGCGGTCGTCGAGTGCCGTGGAGGCCCTGTTCGTGCGCGGCGGGACTTCGGACTATGTGTTGCCGCGGCATGAAAACACGATACGAAGGCTGTTTCCGCGCTCGCGCATCGTGGAACTGGCGGATGCCGGCCACTGGCTGCATGCGGACCGGCCCGCCGCGCTGGTGCAGCTGCTGGCCGAGTGGATGGAAGGGCCGGCAACGGGCGTGCCGACTGCCTGCCTTGTCTCTTCAAGCCCCGGACCGGCACAGGCGGCCTCAGGGTCGATGTTGGAGCCCCGTGCGGGCGCCTGAGGACTATCATGCGCAAGTGTGAAACGGGTGCCGCGGCCAGCCAGCGGCAGGCGTCTCACCCCATGCAGGTCCGACCTCGGCCGATGAGCGCGAGGCGAATGGAGACAGACGATGCCATGGAACACCTCGAAGCCTTCTGACGGCGCCCCGGCCGATGTCGCGCTGATCGAGCGCTCGTGGCTGCGCTCTTTCGAGCTGCACCGGCTGGACCCGGGGCGCGGCGAACCTCCGCGCGTGCTGACCACCTCCGCGCTCAAGGACCATCGCGAGCCCATGGCGTGTTTCATGCGCATCGCCCGCGGCGGCATGGAGGCGCTGTTCGGCCAGATTCGCGACGCGGGCTATGTGGTGCTGCTGGCCGACACGCTGGGCGTGGCGGTGGATTTCATCGGCAACCCCCTGTTCGATCAGGACTGGCGGCGCGCCGGGCTGTGGCTGGGCAGCTGCTGGACCGAGGAGAAGGAGGGCACCTGCGCGGTGGCGCTGGCGAACCTGGAGCAGCGGGCCATCACCGTGCACCATGCGGAACATTTCCGCGCGCCCAACAAGACGCTGACCTGCAGCGCCGTGCCCATCTTCGCGCCCGACGGGCGGCCGCTGGCGGTGCTCGACGCTTCGGCGATGGAGTCGCCCGACGACCGGCGCAGCCAGCACCTGGTGCTGCAGATGGTGCAGTCCGCGGCCCGCATGGTCGAGGATGCGAACTTCCTGCACGAGTTCGAGCACCACCATGTGCTCAAGCTCGCGCGGCGGCGCGATTTTCTCGAAGTCTCGGCCGACGGCATGGTCGTGCTCGACGAGGCGGGCCGGATCGTGGCCATCAGCCAGTCGCTGCGCGAGCAGGGCGCGCTGGTCGCGGCCCTGGGCCGCAGCGTCGAAGAGGTGTTCGACCACCGTTTCGAGCAGGTGGCCGACGCGGCGCGGCAGGGCGGCTATCCGCTGGCGATGCGCCACCTGCCGACCGGAACGCAGTGCTTTGCGCTCGTGCGGCCACCGCGCCGGCGGCCGTCCGCGGCACCGGCGCAGGCATCGCCCTCCATGGCGGGCGCGGATGCGCTGCAGGCCATTGCCGGCCACGACCCGCAGATGCAGACCAATGCCCAGCAGGCGCTGCGTGTGCTCGACAAAGGCTTGGCCATCTTGCTGCACGGCGAATCGGGCTCGGGCAAGGAGGCCTTCGCCAAGGCCATGCACGAGGCCAGCGCGCGCCGGGCCCAGCCCTTCGTGGCCGTGAACTGCGCGGCGATTCCCGAGACCCTGATCGAGAGCGAACTCTTCGGCTACCGCGAAGGGGCCTTCACCGGCGCCCGCTCCAAGGGCGCGCGCGGCAAGATCGCCCAGGCCCACGGCGGCACGCTGTTCCTCGACGAGATCGGCGACATGCCGCAGGCGATGCAGACCCGCCTGCTGCGCGTGCTGGCCGAGCGCGAGGTCACGCCGCTGGGGTCGGAGCAGCCGATTGCCGTCGATGTGCAGCTGATCTGCGCCACGCACCGCGACCTGCGCGAGATGGTGGCCCAGGGCCAGTTCCGGCTCGACCTGTACTACCGCCTCAACAGCGTGACGCTGGAGCTGCCGGCGCTGCGCGACCGCGCCGACAAGAACGCGCTGATCGACAGCCTGCTGCGCGAGGACGGTCGGCAGCTCTACAGCCGTGCCGTGGCCATCACCGCGGCCGCGCGCGACCTGCTGCTGCGCCATGACTGGCCCGGCAATATCCGGCAGCTCAAGAACGTGCTGCGCACGGCCATGGCGCTCAGCGAGGGCGAGCCCGTCAGTCCCGAGCACCTGCCGGCCGAAATCCATGGCGGCCAGCCGCCTGTGCTGCCGCCCGAGCGCATGCTGTCGCTGGGCGGGGTGGAGGCGCAGGCCTGTGCGAAGAGCGGTGCCGATGAGGAGCCGGGCAAGCGCACCTCGCTGCTGCAGGCGCTGCAGGCTCACCAGTGGAATGTGACCGAGACCGCGCGCAGCTTGGGGCTATGCCGCGCCACGGTGTACCGGCACATGCAGAAGTGGGAGATCGTCAGCCCCAACCGACTGGGGCACTGAGGTGCGGCGCCTGCGCGGAAGCCATCTATTTTGATAGCTGCTTGCGCGTGCCGTGTATGGATTCACGGCATGAAAGTATTTGAAACCAATGGCTGGCGAGCGCTGGCAGCTATAAAAAAGAAGGACCGCCGGCAGCCAATGCCACTCGGCGATCAACCGACCGGCATTGGCCCGCAGGCGGTTTGTGCCGTGCCCGGCGTCAATGGGCTGCGCCGTGACGCATCCACGCGCTGTAGTCCTTGTCGGTGGCCAGCACCCACAGGGCCAGAACCAGGATCACGATGCCCGAGGCCACGGCGTTGCGCATCGCGTCCATGTGCATGCTGAAGCCCAGGGCCCAGGGCGAGACGACCATCCACAGGCCGAGCGCGCCCTCGGTCCATTCCTCCCACGCGCGCGGGACGAAGATGGCTCCCAGCGACGCGGCGATCAGCGCCAGGCCGATGGCGATGCCGTTGGCCATGGGGGCCATCTGGTCCTGATACCCCAGCACCCAGGGCGACAGGGCCAACCAGGCGCCCAACAATGCGTTGAGCGGGTCCTGCCAATGCTTGACTTGTTTCATGGCTGTACCTCCTGCCTCGGCACAGATCCGCCGCGGCAACTGGTTGGATTCCAGGCCGGAGCGCCTGGTTCCCAGGCCGTTCAGCGGAGGGGCGGGAGGGGCCGCGTGTCGCTTTCCCACAGCTTCTGCACGGCCCCCCCGGAGATCGCGAGCGTCGCCTCGCGGCAGCGTTCCCGCAGGTCTTCGCACAGCGCCTGCAGCGATCTCTGCGAGAACTGGGTGCCGAAGCCGACGGCGCTCACGGCCATCAGCGGCCGCCGCTGGAAGTCCAGGATCGGGGAGGACACGGTGATCACGCCCTTGACGTAGTTGCCGTGGTCCACGGCGTAGCCATGCTGGCGGACTTCCTCGACTTCGCGCATGTAGGTGTCGAAGCTGGGGCCGTCTTCCCAGCGCAGTTCGCTGACCTTGCGGCGTATTTCCGTCATGGACAGGTTGGAGTGGGCCGCCATGCAGCGCCCCAGGGCCGCGATGTACATGGGCAGGCGCTGGCCGATGCTCATGTGGACGCGCAGCGCCGAGCTGCTTTCCGCCAGGTCCACCAGCACGACCCGGTCGTCGTGCGCGAGCTGCCACAACGTGGTGGTGATGTTGTGGCGCTCGGCGAGCTCCTGCAGATGGGGGCGCATCATCCGCACGTAGGAGGCTTTTTCCAGGGAACCCCTGGCCAGCTCCACCAGGCCCAGGCCCAGGCTGTAGGTCTTGGTGGATTCGTCGAACGTCACCAGCCGCTCATGCACCAGGGTCTTGAGCAGATTGAAGCAGGTGCTGGCATTGAGGCCCAGGTCCTTGGCGATGCGCGTGACCCCCAAGGGGGTGGAGGAGCTGGCGAGGTAACGCAGGACCCTAAGGCCGGAACTCAGTGCCCCCACCAGTTTGTCGGGGGGTGGTGTATCAGTCATGTGAGAGAAAGCGTGAAAACGGCGCGGTACGGCGAAGTATGCGATACGAGCCGCGTTCAGCTGGCACGGGACCCTGGTGCGTGGCTTGGTCAGCCGGGAGCCAGGGGCGTGACCAGGGCATCCAGGGCCCACGCCTGGTCGCCCTTGACGGCCAGCGGATTGATCTCCAGCTCGCGCAGCGGCTGCTCCATGAACCATCCGCACAGGCCGGCGATGCTGCGAGCCAATGCCGCGACATCCACCCCCGGCCTGCCCCGGAAGCCCTGCAGCAGCTTGAAGCAGCGCAGGCGGCCCAGCATCTGCGCGATGTCCTCGACGGTCGCCGGCAGCAGCAGGCTGGCCACGTCGGGGTCCAGTTCGGCTTCGACGCCGCCGCGCGCCAGGGTCAGCACCGGGCCGAAGCGCGGGTCGCGGCGCAGGCCCAGCAGCAGCTCATGGTCGAAGGGCAGCATCTGCTCCGCCAGGACGCCCTGGATCGGGATGCCCAGCCCGGCACCCACCTGGTACAGGCGTTCCACGGCCTCCTGCAGCGCCCGGTCGTCCTGGATGCGCAGCAGCACGCCGCCGGCATCGCTCTTGTGCAGCAGCTGCGGCGACTGGAGCTTGGCCACGACGGGGTAGGGCAGGCCCGCCGCGGGGCGCGGGCCGCCGGCCTGGAGCAGCCAGCCCTTGGGGATGTGCACGCTCTTTTGCCCGGCAAGCAGCTGCTTGCCGTCCCATTCCGACAGCGTCGGCAGGGACTGGCCGTTGTCCGCCGCCACGGGCGCAGCGGGGGCTTCGGCACGCTGGACGATGCGTGCGCGGTCGCGCTGCATCTGCAGGCAGCGGGCCATGGCCTGCACGGCCTGCGGGATGTCCAGGAACACCGGGATGCCGGCAGCTTCCAGCGCCTGGATGCTGCTCTCCATGGCCCCCACCCAGATCACGGCGATGGGGCAGTGCACCTGGGCGCGCGCCTGCGAAAGCGCCTGCACGAAGGCGTCGGCGATGCTGTGCATCATGCCGATGAACAGCACGATGCCGTGGGTCTCCCGGTCGGCCGCAAGGCACTGCATGGCGCGGCTGATCATGGGCGTGTCCTGCAGCACGTTGCCGGTGATGTCCAGCGGGTTGCCGGGGTGCACGAAGCTGGGCAGCACCGGCACCAGGGCCTGCGTCACTTCGGGCCTGAGCCGGGGCAGCTCCAGCCCCAGCGGCTCGCAGGCATCCGCGATCAGCACGCCCGCGCCGCCCGAGACGGTCATCACCGCCAGGCGCGGGCCCCGCGGCGCTGCGTCGTGCAGCAGCAGCCGGGCGGCATCCATCATCTCGGTGAGGCTGCGCACGCGCAGCGCCCCGTGCTGTTGCAGGCAGACGTCGTACAGGGCGTCGTCGCCCGCGAGCGCGCCGGTGTGGGAGGCCGCCGCCGCGGCCCCGGCGCTGGAACTGCCGGCCTTGATGGCAATCACCGGCTTGCCGGCGCGCGCGGCCCGCTCCAGCGCGGCCCGGAAGGCGCCGATGCGCCGGATGTCCTCGATGTACAGGCCGATCACGCGCGTGTCCGGGTCGGAGACCAGGAAGTCGATGGCTTCCGCCGCGTCCACGTCGCACTCGTTCCCGGTGGTGATCCACTGGCTGAAGCCAATGCCGCTGCGCAGGATGATGTCCATCCAATACGCCCCCAGAGCACCGCTCTGGCTGACGAACGAGAAGCCGCCGGGCTGCAGCGCATGGCTCTCCAGCGCCGTGGTGAACGTGGCCAGCAGGCCGCAGCGGCTGTTGGCCACGCCGAGGCAGTTGGGGCCGACGATGGCGACGTCGTGCTGTCTGGCCAGCTCCGTCAGGCGCGCCTGCAGGGCGCGGCCCGCTTCGTCCAGTTCGGCGAAGCCCGACGAGAACACCACGAAGGCCTTGACGCCGGCGGCGATGCCCTCGCGCACCGCGCCTTCCACGTGGGCCGCCGCGGTGCCGATGATCGCCAGGTCCACGGGGCGGCCGATGGCCGCGACGCTCGGATAGCAGCGCAGGCCCTGCACTTCGGTGCGCCCGGGATTCACCGGGTAGATGGCGCCGCCATAGCCGCGCGCGCGCATGTAGGCAATCGGCCGGCCGGAGATCCTGGCCGGATCGGCACTGGCTCCGATGACGGCCACGCTGCGCGCGTTGAGCAGCGCTTCAAGGCGATGGGGGGCGCGCTCCGAGGCGCTTCTTCCTGGTGCTTGCATCTGGCATCCTGTTCTCTATTGAGAATAAAAAAATAACAAAAGAATTAAACAAGGATATTTCTTCCAAAAAACCAGGGTAAATACCTATATTTTGAGAATTGTTGTTTGTATAAATTCTCGATACAGAATATTTTTACGAAAATCATATGAGCCTGAACTTCTCCTTTTCCGCCGAGCACGAGGCGGTGCGCGACACGGTGCGCCGTCTGTGCCGTGAAGAACTGGCTCCGCTGGTCGAGGCGGCCGAAGAAAGCGAACACTTTCCGAAACAGGTGTTCAAGCGCTGGGGCGAGCTGGGCTTGCTGGGCGTGCGCTACCCCGCGGCCGATGGCGGCAGCGACATGGACAAGGTCAGCGACTGCATCGTGCGCGAGGAGCTGAGCTACATGAGCCAGGCCTTCGCCACCAGCTGGTCGGCGCAGACGCACCTGTCGATCTGGCCCATCTGGAAGATCGGCACCGAAAGCCAGAAGGAGCGCTTCTTCAGGCCGGCGCTGGCGGGCGACAGGATTGCCGGCTTCGCGCTCAGCGAGCCCGATGGCGGCTCCAACATTCGCGCCATGAAGACCAGGGCCGAGAAAGTGCCTGGCGGCTGGAAGCTCGGCGGCAGCAAGCTCTACATCACCAACGCGCCCATCGCCGACTTCCTGATGGTGGCAGCGCGCACGTCGCCGCAGCTCAAGCCCGATGCCATCAGCCTGTTCATCGTCGAGCTGCCGCACAAGGGCTTCGACATCCACAAGCTGCGCAAGGAAGGCATCCGCGGCTCCGAGACCGCGCTGATCCACATCGAGGATGCCTTCGTGCCCGACGATTGCCTGGTCGGGGAGCGCACGGGCACCTACCCGCTGCTGCTGGAGTGCCTGAGCGAGAACCGCGTCGGCGTGGCCGCCAACGCGCTGGGCATGGCCCGCGCCGCGTTCGATGCGGCGAAGGCTTTCGCCGACGACCGCATCGTGGCCGGCAAGCGCATCGGCGACTATCAGGCCGTGGCCCACAGGCTGGCCGACATGGCCGCCGACATCGAGGCCGCGCGCTGGATGGTGTACTACGGCGCCTGGCTGGTCGACCAGGGCCGGCTGGACGCGGCCACCGCCGCCAAGGTGAAGCTGATCGCCACCGAAACCGCCCTGAAGGTGAGCGAGCAGGCCATCCGCATCCATGGCGGCGCCGGCATCATGCGCGAGTACCCGGTGGGCCGCATCCACCGCGATGCCTTTGTCTACGTGATCGGCGAAGGCACCAGCGACATCCAGCGCAACATCATCGCGCGCGACCTGGGCTTCAAGCCCTGAGCAGCCATGACGATGGATGCATTCATCACGGGGGCCTGCGACACGGCCGTCGGCGAGCTGCCGGGCAGCAGCTGCATGGGGCTGCACGCCGAGGCGGCGATGGGCGCGGTGGCCGATGCGGGCCTCCAGCTCTCCGACATCGATGGCGTGCTGTGCGCGTACTCCTTCACCGAGCCGCACCTGATGCTGGCCTCGGTGTTCTGCGAATACCTGGGCATACACCCCGGCACCTGCCTGGCCATCCAGGCCGGCGGCGCCAGCGCCTGCATCATGGTGATGCAGGCGGCGGCGCTGGTCGCCAGCGGCCAGTGCCGCCACGTGCTGGTGGTGGCGGGCGACAACCGGCTCACCGGCATGTCGCGCGACGGTGCCGTGGCGGCCTTGTCCGAAGTGGGCCACCCGCAGTTCGAGCGCCCGTTCGGCATCAGCGTGCCGGCCTCCTATGCGCTGGTGGCCAGGCACTACATGCACCAATATGGCGTGACGTCCGAACAGCTGGCGGCGATTGCCGTCGAGCACCGCCGCCATGCGGGCCGGCATCCCAAGGCCCACAAGCGCGAGCCCATCACGGTGGAGCAGGTGCTGAACTCCCGCATGATCGCCGACCCGCTGCACATGCTGGACTGCTGCCTGATCTCCGATGGCGGCGCGGCGCTCGTCGTCAGCAGCCGCGCCGCGGCCCGCGACACGCGTGGCAAGGCGGTCGAGATCCTGGGCGCCGGACAGGGCCACACGCATGAGCACATCGTGGCCGCCCCCAGCCTGGTGGACTTTGGCTGCAAGGCTTCGTCCGCCACGGCCTTCGCCCGCGCCGGCGTGACGGCCGGCGACATCGACGTGGCCCAGATCTACGACTCCTTCACCATCACCCTGGCGGTGGAGCTGGAGTCCATAGGCTTCTTCGAGCGCGGCCAGGCCGGCATCGCAGCCGCGGCGGGCGAGCTGGGCCTGGGCGGCAGGCTGCCCTGCAACACCCATGGGGGCCTGATGTCGTATGCGCACTCGGGCGCCGCCGGCGGCATGTTCCATGCGGTGGAGGCCGTGCACCAGCTGCGCGGCAGGGCCGAAGCCCGCCAGGTGCCGCACGCCAGGCTGGCCTTCGTGCATGGCGACGGCGGCATCCTGTCCGCCCACTGTTCCCTGGTGCTGGGAGTTTGACATGACGATGACCAGCTACCCCTTGCCCCGCCCCAATGCGCAGACCCGGGCTTACTGGGACGGCGCGGCCGCCGGCGCCTTGCGCTACCAGTGCTGCGCCGGCTGCGGCCACGTGCAGCGCATTCCCCGCAGCCTCTGCGAACGATGCCAGAGCAGCCGGCTGGACTGGAAGGATTCCCGTCGCACCGGCACGCTCCTGACGTTCACCACCGTGCACCGTGCCCCACTGCCCGCCTTCAAGGACATGGTGCCCTACGTGATCGCCATCGTGGACATGGATGAGGGCTTTCGCGTCATGGCCAATGCGCTGCCGCATTGCCGCGGCGGCCTGGCGATCGGCGCCCGCGTGCGCATCGGTTTCCAGGACGTGCATGGCATGGCCCTGCCCGTGGTCGAAGCCGTCGTGGAGGCCGCAGCATGAGCGCCGCCCCCATCCTGTTCGAGGACTTCCAGCCCGGCGCCCTGATGGGCGAGCGCGTCGAGGTCTACGACGCGCAGCAGGCCCGGCGCTGGCAGGCCATCTTCGGCCACCAGCCCGGGGACGGCGCCAATGACGCGGCGGAGAGCGCCAGCATGGCCGTGGTCAACATGATGCGCGCCTACCTGCACGCGGTCACGCCGCGCCCGCCAGGCAACGTGCACGCCCGGCAGCAGCTGCGCATGCGCGGCCTGCCGCAGTGCGGCGAGGCCATCCGCGTGACCGTGCATTGCGCGCACAAGGAGATGCGCCGCGAGCGCCGCTACGTTGACCTGCGGGTGCACGGCACGGGCCAGGGGGGGCGCCCCCTGTTCGATGGCGTGATCAGCCTGATCTGGGCGGCATGAACCAGGAGCACCGGCCATGAACACCGCCACCGCACTGCAGACCGCCAGCCTGGCCGTCACCGAAGAGATCGTCTGGTCCTATGCCGAGCTGACAGACGACTTCAACCCCATCCACGTCGACGCGCAATTCGCCGCCACGACCCCGATGGGCCGCCCCATCGCGCACGGCACCCTGTCGCTGTGCCTCGTCTGGCAATGCCTGCAGCGCAATTTCGGCGCCCAGGCCCTGGCCGACCTGGACCTGCAGGTGCGCTTCATCAAACCCGTCCACATCGGCGACGTGGTCACGGCCGGCGGCCAACCCAGCGAGGCCGCGCCGGGCCATTACGACATCTGGGTGCGCGGCCAGGACGGCAGCGACCGCATCGTCGGCACCGTCGCCCTGGGCGCCGGCAGCCCTGCCGCACGAGGAGACATGGCATGAGCCCCCGCCCGGCCGTTCCGAAGAGGGCTCGCACCGCAGTGCGAAGCACGGAGGTTACCCAATGAGTACCAGTAAGCACCGAGGGGCGGCCGCGCCCCAGCGCCTGCAGGCGCTTTATCGAACCATGAGCCTGATCCGCCACGTGGAAATGGCCTTGACGCGCCTGTTCGCCAACGGCGAAGTGCCGGGCTTCATCCACCTGAGCATCGGCCAGGAAGCCGTGGCCGCCGGCGTCGCCAGCGCATTGCGGCCGCAGGATTCGCTCGCCACCACCCACCGGGGGCACGGCCACGTGCTGGCCCGCGGCATGGACGTGAACGGCTTCATGAAGGAAATCATGGGCCGCGAAGGCGGCCTGTGCAAGGGCCGCGGGGGCTCCATGCACGTGGCGGACCTGGGCCTGGGCATCCTGGGTGCCAATGGCATCGTGGGTGCCGGCATCCCGATCGCCCTGGGCAGCGCGCTGGCGCACCAGGCGCGCAAGACCGGCGGCGTGGCCGTGGCTTTCTTCGGCGACGGCGCCATGGCCGAGGGCGTGCTGCACGAGACGCTGAACATGGCTGCGTTGTGGAAATGCCCGCTGCTGCTCGTGTGCGAGAACAACGGCTGGTCCGAGTTCTCCCCCACGGCGCGCCAGTTCGCCGCCCGGCTGGAAAAACTGGCCGCCGCATTCGGCGTCGGCTACGCCGGCGTGGACGGCAACGACGTGCTGGCCGTGGCCGACGCGGCCGAGCAGGCAGGCGCCCGGCTGCGCGCGGGCAACGGCCCCTTCGTGCTCGAGTGCATGACCACCCGCGTGCGCGGCCACTTCGAGGGCGACGCGCAAAAGTACCGCGATGCCGGCGAGCTGGAGGCGGTGCACGCGCACGACCCCCTGGCCGCCGCAGGCGCCCGGCTGCAGGCCATGGGCGTGGACACCGCCGGCATCGACCAGGCGGTCGCCGCGCAGGTCGATGCCGCGGTGGAGGCCGCGCGCGCCGACGCGCTGCCCACGCTGGAGCGCGCCATCCAGGACGTCTACACCCAGACCGTGCAGGAGGTTGCCCAATGACCATCGCCACTGAAATGCGTTATGTGAACGCGGTCGCCCAGGCCCTGCGCGACAGCATGGAGCAGGACCCCTCCGTGGTGGTGATGGGCGAGGACGTGGCCCATGCCGGCGGCGCGTTCAAGGCCACGCGGGGGCTGCTCGACGCCTTTGGCGCCGAGCGCGTCATCGACACGCCGATTTCCGAATCGGCCATCGCCTCGGCGGCCGTGGGCATGGCCCTGACCGGGCTGAAGCCGGTGGTGGAAATCATGTTCATGGACTTCATCACCCTGTCCATGGACGCGCTGGTGAACCAGGCCGCCAAGGCCCGCTACATGTTCGGCGGCCAGGGCTCCGTGCCCATGGTCCTGCGCACGCCCCATGGCGGCGGCCTTTCGGCCGGCCCCCAGCATTCGCAGTGCCTGGAGGCATGGCTGGCCCACGTCCCGGGCCTGAAGGTGGTGTGCCCGGCGACGCCGCAGGACGCCTACAGCCTGCTGCGCGCCGCCATCGCCGACCCCGATCCGGTGATGTTCATCGAGCACAAGGGCATGTACGCAAGCAAGGGGCCGGTGGATACCGCGCAGGGCGCCCGCATCGGCCAGGCACGGATTGCCCGCGCGGGCCGCGACGCGACGCTGGTGACCTATGGCGCCACCGTTTCCACATGCCTGCAGGCTGCCGAGCAACTGGCCAAGGATGGCGTGGAGGTGGAGGTGATCGATCTGCGCAGCATCCAGCCCTGGGACAAGGCCGCCGTTCTGGAATCGCTGTCGCGCACCCACCGCGCCGTGGTGGTGCACGAGGCGGTGCAGTCCTTCGGCGTGGGCGCGGAGATCGTCGCCACCATCGCCGACGAAGGCTTCGACGAGCTGGACGCGCCCGTGCTGCGCGTGGCGGCGCCGTTCATGCCCGCGCCATTCGCCAGCTCGCTGGAAAAAGGCTACGTGGTCACCGCGGAGCGTGTGATCGACGCCGTGCGCAAGACGCTGGCCTGAGAAGAAAGACCGAAGGAGACCCCGAATGTCCGAAGAACTGAACCCTATCCTGTGCGAGCGCCAGGGCGCCGTGGGCGTGCTGACCATCAATCGTCCGAAAACCCTCAATGCCCTGGACACCCCCACGCTGCTGGCGCTGGAAGCCGCGCTCACCGAGCTGGAGCGCGACGACGGCGTGCGCGTGATCCTGATCACCGGCGCCGGCGACAAGGCCTTCGTGGCCGGGGGCGACATCGCCGACCTGAACAGCCGCCAGGGCCTGCGTCACTACGAGGAATTCGCCGAGGTGATCCACCGCGTGTTCCGCCGCTTCGAGGTGTCGGACAAGCCCACCATCGGCGCCATCAACGGCTGGGCCCTGGGCGGGGGCACCGAGCTGCTGCTGACGCTGGACATCCGCCTGGTGGCCGAAGAGGCCAGGCTGGGCCTGCCCGAGATCACCCTGGGCCTGTTCCCGGGCGCCGGCGGCTCGCAGCGCCTCATCCGCCAGGTGCCGCTTTGCCGCGCCAAGGAGCTCATGTTCACCGGCGCCCAGATCACCGCCGCGCAGGCCGTCGAGCTCGGCCTGTGCAACCGCGCCGTGCCGCGCGCGCAGCTGATGCAGGAGGCCATGGCCCTGGCCGGCCAGATCGCCCAGAAGTCGCCGCTCACGCTCAAGCTGCTCAAGCGCGCCGTGCGCGACGGCGCCGAGATGCCGCTGGGCGCGGCGCTGGCGCACGAGCAGGCCATGATCGGCCTGGTGCTCGACAGCCGCGACGCCCACGAAGGCTGCAGCGCCTTCCTGGAAAAGCGCCCGGCCCAGTTCACCGGGGCGTGAGCCATGCGCCGCGAACTTCTGGTGCCCAAGCTCGGATTGACCATGTCCGAGGGCGTCCTGGTCGAATGGATGGTCCAGCCCGGCGAAGCCTTCAAGGCGGGCCAGGGGCTGTTCGTCATCGAGTCGGAGAAGGCCGCCAATGAGATCGGCGCCGAAGCCGACGGCGTGCTGCTGGAGGCCATCGCCCAGGCCGGACAGACCCTGCCCTGCGGCACGGTGATCGGCTACTGGGACGACGGCCAGGCCGGCGAAGCCGCGCCGGCTGCCGCCGTCCGCGCGCAGCCCGCGGCCGTGCCTGCCGGCGCTGCGGGCGGCGCGCGCATTCCCGTCACCCCGCTGGCCCGCCGCCTGGCGGCCCGGCAGGGCGTGGACCTGGCCGCGGTCGCGGGTTCCGGCCCGCGCGGCCGCATCCGCGCCAGGGACGTGCTCGCCAAGGCGCAGGCCGGGCCGGGGCCCGCGCCGGCTGCGGTGGCGCCGGCGAGTGCCGCGCAGGGCACGCTGCGCGCGCCGACCCCGCTGGAACAGACCGTGGCGCAGCGCCTGACGGCGGCCAAGCAGCAGGTGCCGCACTTCTACCTGTCGGTGGAGGCCGAGATGAGCGCCGTGCTGGCCTTGCGCGCCCAGATCAATGCCGCGCAGTCGCACCGCAGGCTGACCCTGAACCACTTCGTGCTGGCAGCCGTGGGCCAGGCGCTGCAGGCCATGCCGGAAGTCAACCGCGTGTGGACGGACGAGGGCATCCTGAGCCTGGCGCATTCCGACGTGGGCATGGCCGTGGACACCGGCAAGGGCCTGCTGGTGCCCGTGCTGCGCGACGTTGGCCGGCAGTCGCTGGGCGGCATTGCGCAGCAGGCGGGCGAGCTGATCGCCCGCGCCCAGGCCGGCCGCCTGAGCGCCGCCGAGATGCAGGGCGGGGCGATCACCGTCTCCAACGCCGGCATGCACGACGTGACCTACATGGCCTCCATCATCAACCCGGGCCAGTCGATGATCCTGGGCGTCGGCAGCATCCGCGAGGTGTTCCGCCCCGGCGCGAACGGCCAGCCCGAGATCCGCCGCGAGATGGGCATGGTGCTGTCCGCCGACCACCGCGTGCTCGATGGCGTCACCGGTCTGAGGTTCCTCAAGCAGGTGGTGCAGGCCCTGTCGCAACCCATGGGACTGCTGGTGACGTGATGGCTGCGCAGACACAGGACTTCGACGTTGTCGTCATCGGCGGCGGCCCCGGCGGCTACGTGGCCGCGCTGCGTGCCGCGCAATTGGGCCTGCGCACCGCGCTGGTGGAGCGCGAGAGCCTGGGCGGCATCTGCCTGAACTGGGGCTGCATTCCCACCAAGGCGCTGCTGCATGCCGCCGACACCCTGCGCCGGATCCGCCACGCCGGGGCCCTGGGCATCACCGTGTCCGCGCCCGAGGTGGACTTCGGCAAGCTGGTGGCGCGCTCGCGCCAGGTCTCGCAGCGGCTCAACCGTGGCGTGGCCCACCTGCTCGGGAAAGCCGGCGTCGGCGTGTTCATGGGCACGGCCAGCATCCCGGCCGCGGGGCAGGTGCGGGTCGCCGGCGCCCAGGGCCGGCCGCAGCTGCTGCGGGCGGCCCGCACCATCGTCGCCACCGGCGCGCGGGCGCGCGAGCTGCCCATGCTGCCGTTCGACGGCGACCGCGTGTGGAGCTACCGCGACGCGCTGTCCGCGCGGTCGCTGCCCCGCTCGCTGGCGGTGGTGGGGGCCGGGGCCATCGGCATGGAGTTCGCCAGCTTCTATGCCGCGCTGGGCACCGAGGTGACCGTGGTCGAGGCCGCGCCGCGCGTGCTGCCGGCCAGCGACGAGGAGGTGAGCGCCTTTGTGCAGCAGGCCATGGCCAGGGACGGTGTGCGCTTCCTGGTCGGCGCCCGTTTGCAGCAGGGGCAGGTGCGGGCGGACGGCGTGCACCTGACGGTGGAGCAGGGCGGGGCGGCGCAGCAGCTGCAGGCCGAGCGCGTGCTGGTGGCGGTGGGCCTGGCCGGCAATGTCGATGGCCTGGGGCTGGAGCGGACACGCGTCGCCGTGGAGCAAGGCCTGATCCGGGTTGCAGACTGGGGCGCGACGGCCGAGCCCGGCATCCATGCCATCGGCGACGTCACCGGCGCCCCCATGCTGGCGCACAAGGCGAGCCATGAGGCCATCGCCTGCGTGGAGCACATCGCCGGCCTGCGCCAGGGGGCGCAGCACCGCGCACCCATCCCGGCCTGCGTGTACGGCCATCCGCAAAGCGCCGGCGTGGGCCTGACCGAGGCGCAGGCGCGCCAGCGCGGCGGGGAGGTGCGCGTGGGCAGGTTCCCGCTGGAGGGCAACGGCAAGGCCATCGCCATCGACGAGGCCGCCGGCTTCGTCAAGACCGTGTTCGATGCCGCCACCGGAGAACTGCTGGGCGCCCACCTGGTGGGCCCGGAGGCGACCGAGCTGGTGCACGGCTACACGCTGGCGGCGACGCTGGAAACCACGGAAGCCGAACTGATGGAGACCGTGTTCCCGCATCCCACCTTGAGCGAGGCCATGCACGAAGCCGTGCTGGCGGCTTACGGAAGGGCCTTGCACATCTGAGTCTGAGCAGGGACGGAGTTTTTTTCAGGGAAAGCGCACGACTAGAGGTGCCATCGCACCCGGTGCCGCATCACATCGAAGCAGGAGACAAGCATGAGCACTTTTTTCAGCAAGAGCATGGGCGTGGTGGCCGCCGCCGTCGCGCTGTGGGCCGCACCGGCGCACGCCCAGGATATTCCCGCGTCCAAGCAGATGCGCATCATCGTGCCGTACTCGGCCGGCGGCACGTCCGACATCCTGGGGCGCAAGCTGGCCCAGCAGCTCGGTGAACGCCTGGGGCGCCAGGTGATCGTGGACAACAAGGCCGGCGCCGGCGGCGCCATCGGCACCGAGGCCACGGTGCGCGCGGATGCCGACGGCAGTACCCTGTTGCTGCACAGCGGCGCCATCGCCACCGAACCGGCCATCAAGGCCAGGCTGCCCTACGACGTCACGCGCGACCTGGCGGCCGTGACCACCGTGGTGCGCGGCCCGTTCGCGCTGCTGGTGAGCAACGACCTGCCCGTGAAGAACGTGGGCGAGCTGGTGGCCTATGCCAAGGCCAACCCCGGCAAGGTGAACTTCGGGACGCCGGGCATGGGGACGTCGGTCCATTTCGCCTCCGAGTACTTCAAGGCGGCCGCCAAGGCGCCGCTCACCCATGTGCCCTACAAGGGCGCGAGCGCCGCGCTGACGGCCCTGATGGGCAACGAGGTGCAGATGGTCATCGACCCGCTGTCCACCGCCAGGAAGTATGCCGAGGCCGGAAAGATGAAGGCCCTGGCCCTGACCACGGCCCGGCGCTCCGACCTGTGGCCCGGCATGCCGACCGTGGCCGAGGCGGGGGTGCCGGGCTTCGACGCCGCCGTCTGGTACGGCCTGTACGTGCCGGCCAAGACCCCGGCCGCCACGGTGGAGCGCCTGAACAAAGAGGTGGTCGCTATCCTGGAATCGCCCGAGATGCGCAAGTGGCTGAGCAGCGAGGGGCTGGAGCCCGTCGGCGACACCCCCGCCCAGTCCCAGCAGTTCCTGGTGCAGGACATCGCGCACTGGAAGGCGCTGGCCAAGAGCGCCGGCATCCAGCCCGAGTAAATCCCGCCCGGCGCGATCGCCGCGCCAGCGCCCGGGCACCTACCGAAGAGAGAGACAAGCACCATGGACTTCCGACTCAACGATGAACAGCGCATGATGATCGAGACCGCCCGCCAGATCGGCGAGCGCTTCGGCTTGGAATACTGGCGCAGGCACGACGCCGACAAGGCCTTCCCCAAGACGTACTGGAAGGCCGTGTGCGAGGCCGGCCTGGCCGGCGTCGCCCTGCCCGAGGAGCATGGCGGCAGCGGCCTGGGCATGATGGAGATGACGCTGATCGTCGAAGCCCTGTCGGCCACCGGCGGCGGCTCCACCGTGGGCCAGTTGTTCATGATCAACCCGATCTTCGGCGGCGTGTCGATCTCGCGCTTCGGCAACGAGAAAATGAAGCGGGAGCTGCTGCCCAGGATCATCAGCGGCGAGATGAACTTCTGCATGGCGCTGACCGAGCCCGACGCCGGCACCAACACGCTGGAGATCAAGACCTTCGCCAGCGCCGACGGGGACGGCTGGCGCCTGAACGGCCGCAAGATCTGGATCACCGGCGTGGAGTCGGCCGACAAGATGCTCGTGATTGCCCGCACCAAGAAGCTGCAGGACGCCGAGTCCCGCACCGACGGCCTGAGCATGTTCATGATCGACGTGCGGCGCGCAGGCCTGACCCACACCCCCATCGACAAGCTGGGCACCTGCACGCTGGATTCGAGCAGCGTGTTCTTCGACGACGTGCGCGTGGAGCCCGACGAGCTCATCGGCACCTTGCACAAGGGCTGGCGCGAACTGCTCGACGTGCTCAACACCGAGCGCATGGTGACCACGGCGGGCCTGGTCGGAACGGGCGAACTGGCCATCAAGCTGGCCGTGGACTATGCCAACGACCGCAAGGTGTTCGGCGAGCGCCCCATCAGCGCCTACCAGGGCCTGCAGTTTCCGCTGGCGCAGTGCCATGTGGAGGTGCAGTCCGCGCGCCTGCTGAACTACAAGGCCGCGACCAACTTCGACATGGGCCTGCCCTACAGCAACGAGGCGAACGCGGCCAAGCTGATCGCCGCCCAGGCCGTGGCCCGCGCCACCGAGCGCGCCATGCAGACCATGGGCGGCATGGGCTATGCCAAGGAGTTCCATGTGGAGCGCCTGTGGCGCGACTGCCGCCTGTTCCGCTTCGCGCCGGTTTCCGAAGAGATGCTGCTGAACTACGTGGCCAACCACGAGCTGAAGATGCCCAGGGGCTACTGAAATGAAACACCCCCTGAGCCGCTTCGCGTCTTCCCCCTGGAAGGGGGACGCCGCCCGTGCGGCGGGGCGGCCCTTGCACGGCGGCCCTGGCTTGGGGTGCGCCAGTTTCATGCGATGCGGGTAGCGCGCAACGCTATGGATAACTGAGAAGGAAATTCCCATGGTTTCAGTGACTTCCAGCGTCGCCTGGTGGGCGCGCACGCAGCCCGAACGCCTGGCCCTCGTGTATGGGGGGCAGCGCCTGACGTACGCGCACCTGCAGCAGCGGGTGGCGCATGCCGCCGCGATGCTGCAGGCGCAAGGCGTGGCGGCTGGCGACGTGGTCGCCTTGCTGATGAAGAACAGCGCCGCGTTCCTGGAACTGTCGCTGGCCGTCGCCCATGTGGGGGCCGTGCTGCTGCCTGTGAACTACCGGCTGGGGGCGGAGGAGGTCGGCTACATCGCCGGCCATGCGGGCGTGAAGCTGCTGTTCGTGGACGAAGAGCTGCAGGCGAGCGTGCCGGCCGGCCTGGCCGCGGTGCCGGTGGACGCCGCCGCGCAGGGCGACAGCCGCCTGCTGTACCCGCAGGCCGTGCCGCAGGCGAGCGCGCCCCACGCCGCGACCCCCGGCACGCTGTACCGCCTGATGTACACCAGCGGCACGACCGACCGCCCCAAGGGGGTGATGCATACCTACGGCAACATGGCCTGGAAGTGCCTGGACCACATCACGGCGCTCGGCATCGGCCGCGACGACAGGCTGCTGGTGGTCGGGCCGCTGTACCACGTGGGCGCCTACGACCTGCCGGGCGTGGCCCTGTGGCTGGCCGGCGGCGCGCTGGTGCTGGAGCGCGATTTCGATGCCGAGCGGGCGTTGGCCCTGATCGAGCGCGAGCAGGTCACGGGGGCCTGGATGGCTCCGGTCATGCTCAACCGCTGCCTGTCCAGCCCGGCGCGCTCGGCACATGCGCTCGACAGCCTGAAGTGGGTCATCGGCGGCGGTGAGCGCACGCCGGAGGAGCGCATCCGCGAGTTCTCCGGCGTTTTCCGCCGGGCCCGCTACATCGACGCCTACGGCCTGACCGAATCGTGCTCGGGCGACACCCTGATGGAGGCCGGGCGCGAGCTCGAAAAGATCGGCTCCACCGGGCGCGCCCTGGCCCATGTCCAGCTGGCCATCATGGACGATGCCGGGCAGCAGCTGCCGCCGGGCAGCGAAGGCGAGATCTGCCTGCGCGGCCCCAAGGTGACGCGTGGCTATTGGCGCGACGAGGCCAAGACCCGGGCGAGCTTTTTTGGCGACTGGTTCCGTACCGGCGACGTCGGGTACCTGGACGCGGAAGGCTTTCTGTATCTCACCGACCGCAAGAAGGACATGATCATCAGCGGCGGCGAGAACATCGCCTCGTCCGAGGTCGAGCGCGTGCTGCACCAGCTGCCGCAGGTGGCCGAGGCCGCTGTGATCGGCGTGCCCGACGCGCGCTGGGGCGAGCGTGTCGCGGCCGTGGTGGTGCTCCGCCCCGGCACAGGCCTGACGCTGGACGAACTGCGCGCGCACTGCGCCGGCCGGCTGGGCGGATTCAAAACGCCTAAGCAGCTGGAGCTGCGCGAGGCGTTGCCGCGCAACCCGTCGGGCAAGGTGCTCAAGCGCGTGCTGCGCGACGAGCTGGCGCGCCAGCCGGGTGCCACGGCCAGTTCTGCGCCCGCAGGCCTGGCGGGCGGAATTTCCAATGAAGACGTGAGGAGATAACCATGGGTCATCGTGCGTTGCGCGGCCGTCGCGCTGGCATTTCTCTTTTCGCGGGCGCGGCCATGGCAGCGCTGCTGTGCGGCGCCGCGTGGGCCGGCGAGTGGCCGGCCAAGCCGGTCAAGGTGCTGGTGCCGTATGCGGCCGGTGGCCCCGTGGATACCGTCACGCGCATGCTGATGGAGATCACCGCCAAGTCGCTGGGCCAGGCGGTTGTCGTCGAGAACAAGCCTGGCGCCAATACCACGGTGTCCACCGCCGCGCTGGCGCGTTCCGCGCCCGACGGCTACACCTTCGGCGTGGTGCCGGCCGCGTACACCACCAACCAGGTGCTGGCCAAGAACCTGCCCTACAAGGCCACCGACCTGGCGGCCGTGAGCCATATGGTGAACATTCCCCTGTTCCTGTTCGCCAGCCCTGCCACGCCGGCGAACAGCGTGGCGGAGTTCGTGGCCTGGGCACGCGGCAAGCAGCCCAGCTACGCCTCCACCGGGCCCGGGTCCACGGGCCATTTGCTGGGGGCCATGTTTTCCCTGTCCGCCGACCTCAAGGCCGTGCATGTCGGCTATACCGGCAGCGCCAAGGCCATGCCCGACCTGATGGCCGGCTTGGTGGACTACTTCTTCGATCCCGCCAGCGGCGGCATGCCTCACGTCAAGGCTGGCAAGCTCAAGGTGCTGGCCGTCAGCCTGCCCCGGCGCTGCGACTGCGCCCCGGACGTGCCGACCATGGCCGAATCCGGCTTCCCGGACATCGTGCAGAGCTCCTGGATCGGCCTGATGGCGCCGGCGGGGACGCCCAGGGAGGTGGTGGAGCGCATGTCCGCCGAGGTCGCCAAGGCGGTGCGCAGCCCGGAGCTGCATGCGCGCCTGCAGGGCATGGGCTTTGGCCCCGTGGGCAGCACGCCCGCGCAATTCCAGGCGCTCATCGAAAGCGACATCTCGGTGTACGGCGCGATTTCGCGCAAGGCCCACATCACGCTCGAAAATTGAGCCTGCGCGGGCGCCGTCCAGAGGCGCATGGCAAACGCGCCTACAATCGCGCCCCGGCAATACCGCCAACATGGGTTCCCTCGCCCCCATCGAGGAACCTCTGCAACACCTGTAGCGCCGCACGCATCTGCGGACTCGGGCGGTCTGCTTCGTTGCAAGTCCTCGCGGTGGCTCCGGCCACCGCTGCGGCCTGCGCCTCGCATCCCATCCCGATCCGCAGCGCGTGCTTTCCGCTCCAGGCATTGCAGAGGTTCCATTCAAAAAGGACTGCCATGACATCGCTTCAGGCACCGCCGTCGCGCGTGCCCCTTTACCTCTCCCTGCTGGTGGCGCTTCACATCGCCATCGTCATCGCCAGCAACTACCTGGTGCAGCTGCCCATCACCCTGCTGGGCTTTCACAGCACCTGGGGGGCGTTCAGCTTCCCGTTCATCTTCCTGGCCACCGACCTCACGGTGCGGCTGATCGGCAAGGCGCCGGCGCGCCGCGTCATCACCCGCGCCATGCTGCCGGCGCTGCTGGCGTCGTATGTGGTGGGCGTGCTGTTCCATGAGGGGCGCTTCAACGGCTGGGATGCCCTGGGCGAATTCAACACCTTCGTGTTCCGCATCGCCTTCGCCAGCTTCGCGGCCTACGTGCTCGGGCAGCTGCTGGACATCCAGGTGTTCGACCGCATCCGCCAGCAAAGCCGCGCGTGGTGGCTGGCGCCCGCGGCGGCCTCGGTGTTCGGGCAGGCGCTGGACACGGCGGCGTTCTTCTCCATCGCCTTCTGGCGCAGCCCCAACGCCTTCATGGCCGCGCACTGGGTGGAGATCGCCTGGGTGGACTACGTCATCAAGCTGGCCGTGAGCCTGCTGCTGTTCGTTCCCGCCTACGGCGTGGCGCTGGCGGCCATCGTGCGCGCCATGCGCACGCCGCCCGCGCCTGCGGCCGCATGAGCCGGCGCGCCCTGGTGCTGCTGTCCGGCGGCCAGGATTCGGCCACCTGCCTGGCCTGGGCGCTGGCGCGCTATCCGTACGTGGAGACGCTCGGCTTCGACTACGGCCAGCGCCACCGCGTGGAGCTGGACTGCCGCGCGCGGCTGCGCGAGGGGATGCGGGCCATGCCGTGGCCGGGACAGCTCGGCGACGACCATCTGCTGAACGTCGACGTGCTGGCGCAGCTGGGCGGCAGCGCCATGACCGAGGACGTGGCCATCGCCCTGCAGGCCGACGGCCTGCCCAACACTTTCGTGCCGGGGCGCAACCTGCTGTTCTTCACGCTGGCCGCGGCGCTGGCCTACCGGCGCGGGCTGGACGTGCTGGTGGGCGGCATGTCGCAGACCGACTACTCGGGCTATCCCGACTGCCGCGACAACACGCTCAAGGCCCTGCAGGTGGCGCTGAGCCTGGGGATCGACCGGCCGCTGACGCTGGAGACGCCGCTCATGTGGCTCGACAAGGCCGCCACCTGGGCGCTGGCCCACGAACTGGGCGGCAGCGCATTGGTCGAGCTGGTCCGGCGCGATTCCCACACCTGCTACCTGGGCCAGCGCGAGCGCCTGCACCCCTGGGGCTACGGCTGCGGCGCATGCCCGGCGTGCGAATTGCGCGCCAGGGGATGGGCGCAGTGGACGGAAAAAAACCGCCCTGCTTGCGCATAGGGCGGTTATATTTTTGATAGCTGCCAACGCTTGACTGGCAAGCGCTGGAGGCCGATTTGATGCTTACTTCTTGGCGCTGCCGTCTTCGAGCTGCGCCAGCGCCGCATTGCCGCCCAGCGACAGCAGGCCGGCACGCGCGTACACGCCCAGCTTGTCGCGCGTGTCCGACAGATCCAGGTTGCGCATGGTCAGCTGGCCGATGCGATCAAGTGGCGAGAACGGCGCGTCCTCCACCTTCTCCATCGACAGGCGCTCGGGCGCATAGGTCAGGTTGGGGCTTTCGGTGTTGAGCAGCGAGTAGTCGTTGCCGCGGCGCAGCTCCAGCGTCACGGTGCCGGTCACGGCGCGCGCCACCCAGCGCTGGGCGCTCTCGCGCAGCATGATGGCCTGCGGGTCGAACCAGCGGCCCTGGTACAGCAGGCGCCCGAGCTTCAGGCCGTTGATGCGGTACTGCTCGATCGTGTCCTCGTTGTGGATGCCGGTCACCAGGCGCTCGTAGGCAATGTGCAGCAGCGCCATGCCCGGTGCCTCGTAGATGCCGCGGCTCTTGGCTTCGATGATGCGGTTCTCGATCTGGTCGCTCATGCCCAGGCCGTGGCGGCCGCCGATGCGGTTGGCTTCGAGGAACAGCGCCACCGGATCGTCGAAATGCTGGCCGTTGAGCGCCACCGGCTGGCCTTCCTCGAAGGTCACCGAGACTTCCTCGGCCTTGACCTGCACCTCGGGCTTCCAGAACGCCACGCCCATGATGGGGTTGACGATGTGCATGCCGCTGCTCAGGTATTCCAGATCCTTGGCCTCGTGCGTCGCGCCCAGCATGTTGCTGTCGGTGCTGTAGGCCTTCTCGGCGCTCATCTTGTAGCCAAAGCCTTCGCGGGTCATGAAGGCCGACATCTCGGCGCGCCCGCCCAGCTCGTCGATGAACAACTGGTCCAGCCAGGGCTTGTAGATCTTGAGCTGCGGGTTGGTGAGCAGGCCGTAGCGGTAGAAGCGCTCGATGTCGTTGCCCTTGAAGGTCGAGCCGTCGCCCCAGATGTGCACGTCGTCCTCCTTCATCGCCGCCACCAGCATGGTGCCGGTCACGGCGCGGCCCAGTGGCGTGGTGTTGAAGTAGGCGATGCCGCCGGTGCTGACGTGGAACGCCCCGGCCTGGATGGCGGCGATGCCCTCGTGCGCCAGCTGGGTGCGGCAATCGACCAGGCGGGCTTTTTCGGCGCCGTATTCCATGGCCTTGCGCGGGATGGCGTCGTAGTCGTCCTCGTCGGGCTGGCCCAGGTTGGCCGTGTAGGCGTAGGGGAGAGCGCCCTTGTTCTTCATCCAGCGCAGCGCGGCGCTGGTGTCGAGGCCGCCGGAGAAGGCGATGCCCACTTTCTGGCCGACGGGAAGGGTTTGGAGAATGGTTGCCATGGCTGATCCGGAAAGCGAAGGAATGGGGCGGTTTGCCCAGGTGCGCGGCACGCTGCGGGCAAACCGCCGATTCTAGTGGCCTGCCCGCCGGCCTTGCGCGGACGGTGAGAGCAGCGCAGCTGCCCGGTGCTCGCCGCAGTCTGCCCGGATGCAGCGGGGCGGCAGGCAGCGGACGCTCGGCTAGTACGGCAACCTGGGAGTAGAGGAACACAATGAAAGCGATGGATTCGCGCCCAGGGCAAGGCGC
>PGEI01000024.1 GCA_002894305.1 Comamonadaceae bacterium CD01 | reverse complement strand
ACGACAAGCGAAGCCGACAAAGTAATCGGTTGATATAGAAATGGAATTACCCCAGTCCTCTCGCCACAGGGAGAGGGGACAGCCAGAGCGACCGATCGCCCTCGCCCCTTTGGGGCTGAAGGCTGCGGCTCCAGCTGCGCCTGCGCGCAACTGGACAGCCTGAAGAGCGCAGCGTCTCGCTGCGGCGGGGAGGGGTGAGGGGCGGCGCTTGCACAGGGTCAGGCTGAATCGTGCCATGACGCAAGATCGTAAACGCGCTCTAAGGCGCTGGCAGCCATGAAATCAGGGGTTCTTCGGCAGGCCCTGCCAGCGCGGCGCCAGATCATGCTCCAGCTCCAGCAGGTCGAGAGCGCGCGCCACGCTGTGTTGGACGATGTCGTCCACGGTCTGCGGCTTCTGGTAGAAGGCCGGCACCGGCGGGCAGACGATGGCGCCCATTTCGGTCACCGTCGTCATGTTGCGCAGGTGCACCAGGTGCAGCGGCGTTTCGCGCGCCAGCAGCACCAGGCGGCGGCGCTCCTTCAGGATCACGTCGGCGGCGCGCGTCAGCAGGTTGTCGGCCAGGCCGTGGGCGATGGCCGCCAGCGTGCGCATCGAGCAGGGCGCGACCACCATGCCTGAAGCAGCAAACGACCCGCTGGCAATGCTGGCGCCAATTGCGTCGATCGGATGGACGACGTCGGCCAGCGCGTGCACCGCCGCGGCGTCCATGCCGGTCTCGTGTGCGATGTTGAGCCAGCCGGCGGCAGAGACGACCAGGTGCGACTCGACTTCTTCGATGGTGCGCAGCGCGCGCAGCAGCGCCACGCCGTAGACCGCGCCGCTGGCGCCCGAGATGCCGACGATGATGCGACGCGGCTCAGGCATGTTCTGCGGCGGTCAGCGGGTGCTCTTGCAGATCCTGGCTGACCTGGGCCAGCACCTGCGCCGCCTGCGCCGGGTCGAAGTCCTGGTGCTTGCGCTTTTTCACGCCGTATTTGTGCAGCTGGTAGTGGCGCGCGGGTGCGACGCCGTGGCGCGCCAGAGAATGGCGCACGCATTCCAGCGGGCAGCCGTCCAGCGCGATGATGGGCCGGCCCGACGTGGCCACGCGCACCAGCTGCGGCACGTCGCCGCCAACGCCGGCAATGCACGACATCTCGGCCACGCCACGCCGATCCATCTGCACAGCCACCTGATTGGCCAGTTGCGCGGCGCTGGAGCAGCCCGAGCAGGAATACACCAGTGGCAGGTCTTCGCGCTGGATGGGGTTGTCGTCGCTCATGGTCGGCCTCCCAGCAGCCTGCCCAGCGAAGGCAGCGGAGGCAGCTGGCGCGCCAGGTGCGGCGCCCTGCGTTCGAGCACGGCGCGCGGCGTCCAGTGCATCGGGTCCATCACCGGCAGCTCCAGAGCGTCCAGCGCGTTCTTGACGATAAGACCCAGCTCGGTGTCGCCCTCCATCACCAGGCGGCGGTTGAAGAACAGCGTGTCCGGATCCTGGCGGCGCTGGGCCAGCAGCAGAAAGTCCTGCGCGTTGGCGCTGATCGCCAGGTCGGGTTCGGGCCAGGGGCGGCCGGGGGCAAAGCGCGTGCCGTTCCAGCTGAAGTCAAATGCCAGGCGGGCGTCGCGCACGCGGATGCTGATGCGCTTGTCCAGCAGGTGGGCCTTGACGTCGTCGGGCAGCTGGCGCGCCAGCGCCAGGTTGATGGCCTTGACCAGCAGCAGCGAGCCGGGGTAGGCCGGCAGGCGGGCAAGCAGCGCGCCGACGGGGCGCGGCAATGTGATTGGGGGTGGGGGCGTGGCAATCATCGTGTCCATCCTTGCTCTGTCAGTTTACGGCGGTCTTACGCCGTGGCCGGCTCGACCAGCTCCATGCCAGGCCGGCCGTGCCAGTAGCCGTTGCAGGGCTCGGCGGGCATCAGCGGGCGCAGCGCGTCCAGTGCGCCTTCGGCGGCTTCGCCGGCGCGGCGCGCCTGGTCGAAGGCGGCAATCACCTCGGCCATGTGCTGCGACTGCGGCGACAGACGCAGGATGTCGACTCCGGTGGCGATCAGCTGCGGCACGTCGTCCAGCAGGTTGTGCACCTTGGCCGACTGGGTCTGGATGCCGTTGAGCACGAGAAAGGGCTCGCCCTCGCGCGTCTTGAGCAGCTGGCCGTCGGCGTGGTGGATGCAGGAGAAGCCGCAGTCGTCCTTGGGTAGGTTGTAGTGGCGCGCGGTAAAGCACCGCGCCGAGAACGCCAGCGGCATGCGCCCGTAGGCGAAGACCTCGGTCTCAAGCCCCGGCGGGCGGCTTTGCTGCAGGATGGCCAGGTCGGACTGGCGCATCTCCAGCGGCATGACCCAGCGCGAGGCGCCCAGGCTGGCCATCCAGGCCAGCGCGTCGGCGTTGAACAGGTTGAGCTGCGGCCCGGCGACAAACGGGCGCTTGCCGGCCAGGGCGTTGACCGCACCCATGTCGTTGGCCTCGATCAGGAACTCCTCGTCGCGCGCGATCTTCTGCATCGCGACCACGTCCGAGGTCGACTCCAGCAGCACCATGGTCGAGAGCACCGGCTGCTTGCCGGCGTCACGCAGCATGCGGGCAATGTCCATCCAGTCGCCCTGGCGCAGTTCGTGGCGGCGCGAGCACACGGCCTCGCCCAGATAGACGATGTCGATGGGCGTCTCGGCCATCTGTTGGTAGAACTCGAAGACGGTGTCGCGGTGCCAGTAGTACTGCAGGGGGCCGAGGGCTAGTTTCATCATGGGGGCGTCTGTATCGGGTGTTTACTCCTTCCCCCGTTGGGGGAAGGCAGGGATGGGGGCGGCTGGTGCGGGCGCTGCGGTGTGGCCGGTGGCGCTGGCCCCCACCCCAGCCCTCCCCCAGAGGGGGAGGGGGTCAAGAGGGCAGCTCCCTCGGAAGGGGAAGGGAAAATCCAGGCTCATTTCCAGGGCCGGTGGTAGGCCCCCAGCGTGTGCTGCTGGCCCTCGGCGACTTGATCCAGGCTGGCCATCCAGGCCGTCTTGGGGGCGTAGAGGTGGCCTTGCGCCATGCAGTGGTCGATGGCCTCGCGCCACACCTTGGTGACCTGGGCGACGTAGGCCGGGCTTCTCTGGCGGCCCTCGATCTTGAAGGCGCGCACGCCCATCTTGACGAGCTGGGGCAGCAGCTCCAGGGTGTTCAGGCTGGTGGGCTCTTCCAGCGCGTAGTAGTTGCTCTCGCCCTCCACGTCGAAGCGGCCCTTGCACAGTGTGGGGTAGCCGGCGTTTTCGCCCTGGCCGTATTTATCGATCAGCACGCCGTTCAGGCGCGACTCGACGCCCGTGGGCGACTCCTTCCAGCGCACGTACTTGGCCGGCGAGCACACGCCATGGGTGTTGGGCGACTCGCCCGTCGCGTAGGACGACAGCGCGCAGCGGCCCTCGACCATCACGCACAGGCTGCCGAAGCCGAACACCTCGATCTCCACTGGTGTGCGGTCAATCACCTGGCGCACCTGCTCCAGCGACAGTACGCGCGGCAGCACCGCGCGCTGGATGCCGAACTGGCGGTGGTAGAGGTTGATTGCCTCGTGGTTGGTGGCCGAGCCCTGCACCGACAGGTGCAGGCGCAGGCCGGGGTGGCGCTCGCAGGCGTAGCGCATCAGGCCGGGGTCGGCCAGGATCACTGCGTCTATGCCCCACAGCGCCGCCTTGTCCAGCGCGGCGCGCCAGGGGCCGGGGTTGCTGGCCTGGGGGTAGGTGTTGAGCGCCATCAACACCTTGGCGCCGCGTCCGTGGGCGTAGGCGATACCGGTCTGGATGGCGTTCTCGTCGAAGTTCAGCCCGGCGAAGTTGCGCGCGTTGGTCGCGTCGCGCAGGCCCAGGTAGACGCAGTCGGCGCCGCCGTCGACGGCGTTCTTCAGGGCTGGCAGGCTGCCGGCGGGGCAGACCAGCTCGGGCGCGGCGAGCGGCGTGCTGGCGGGGGTGGGGTTGGTCGTGGTCACGTTCAATCTCTTGCAAGCCTTGCCGCGGCGGCGGCAAACAAGCTACACACCTTAGGCAGCGGGCAATAACCATGACCTGATTTGCATCAACACCCGGGCGCAGCGATCGGTGCAGGCAGCCTGCGTTTGCAGTGGATCAGCCCTTTTTGCCCCTGTGTTGGAAAAGACCGACACCACGGCCGCGCCACGGCGCTACCTTTGGCCGCTTCAGTTGGGCCGCCGGCAAGGGCGCCCCATGTGCATACAGACAGCCAAGGAGTACCACCATGCCCAAGACCCTGATCGAGCCGTTTCGCATCAAGAGCGTCGAACCCATCCGCATGACCACGCGCGCCGAGCGCGAGCAGCTGCTGCAGGCGGCGCACCTGAACGTCTTCAAACTGCGCGCCGACGACGTGCTGATCGACTGGCTGACCGACTCGGGCACCGGCGCCATGTCCAGCCGCCAGTGGGGCGCCATCATGGAGGGCGACGAGAGCTACGCCGGCGCGCGCAGCTACTACCGGCTTGAGAAGGTGATCCAGGACATCACCGGCATGGCGCACTTCATACCCACGCACCAGGGCCGCGCGGCCGAGAAGGTGTTGTTTACCGCGGTGTGCAAAAAAGGCGACCTGGTGCCCAACAACTGCCACTTCGACACCACGCGCGGCAACCTCGAATACATGGGCGTGGAGGCGCTCGACTGCGTCGAGGCCGTCGGCCTGCAGCCGGCGACCATTGCGCCGTTCAAGGGCAACATCGACCTCGCCCGCGTCGAGGAAGTGCTGCAAAAAGAGGGCGCGCGCATCCCGTTCGGCATGCTCACCGTCACCAACAACACCGGCGGCGGCCAGCCGGTGTCGATGGCCAACATCCGTGCCTACGCTGCCTTGCTGAAGAAATACGGCAAGCCCTTCATCATGGACGTGTGCCGTTTTGCCGAGAACGCCATGTTCATCAAGATGCGCGAGAGCGGCTACGAGAACACGCCGATTCCCGACATCGTGCGCGAGATGTTCAGCTACGCCGACGGCGCGACGATGAGCGCCAAGAAGGACGGCATGGTCAACATCGGCGGCTTCATCGTGCTGAGGAGCGACGAGTGGCTCGACGAGGTGCGCAGCGACCTGATCATGATGGAAGGCTTTCCCACCTATGGCGGCATGGCCGGGCGCGACCTGGAGGCGCTGGCCGTCGGCCTGCAGGAGGGCATGGACGAGGACTACCTGCGCTACCGCCTGCGCACCGCCGAATATCTGGGCGAGAAGCTGGACGAGGCGGGCGTGGGCTTTGTGCGCCCCACCGGTGGCCATGCGGTCTACATCGACGCCAAGACCGTGCTGCCCGATATGCCAGTCGCGCACTACCCCGCCTGGGCGCTGTGCAACGCGCTGTACCTGGAGGGCGGCATACGCGGCGTGGAGATCGGCTCGGTGATGTTCGGCAAGCGGTTGCAGGATGGAACCGAGACCTACCACAGCATGGAACTGGTGCGCCTGGCGTTTCCGCGTCGCATGTACACGCAAAGCCACTTCGACTACGCGGCCGAGGTGATCGCCGAGGTGAAGGAACAAGCCGCCAGCATTCGCGGCGTGAAGATCACCAAGCAGCCGAAGTTTTTGCGCCACTTCACGGCCGAGTTCGACTGGGTTTGATCTGCTGCGGCCCGCAATGAAAAACGGCACGCATCCAGCGTACCGTTTTGTTGCGTGCCTCGGGGCGGGTCAGCTGAAAAAGCTCTTGAGCTTGTCGGTCCAGCTCTCGGTGCTGGGTGAGTGCTTGGCGCCGCCTTTTTTCAGCGATTCGTCGAGCTCCTTGAGCAGCTTTCTCTGGTACTCGGTGAGCTTGACCGGCGTCTCGACGACGATGTGGCAGTACAGGTCGCCCGGGTAGCTGGCGCGCACGCCTTTGATGCCCTTGCCGCGCAGGCGGAACTGCTTGCCCGCCTGCGTGCCTTCGGGGATGTCGATCAGCGCCTTGCCCGACAGCGTCGGCACCTCGATCTCGCCGCCCAGCGCCGCGGTGATGAAGCTGACCGGCACCTGGCAGTGCAGGTCGTCGTCGTCGCGCTCGAAGATGTCGTGCTTTCTGATGCGGATCTCGATGTACAGGTCGCCGGGCGGGCCGCCGTTGGTGCCGGGCTCGCCGTTGCCGGTCGAGCGGATGCGCATGCCGTCGTCGATGCCGGCCGGGATCTTGATCTCCAGCGTCTTCTGGCGCTTGACCTTGCCCTGGCCGTGGCAGGTGGTGCAGGGCTCGGGAATGATCTTGCCGCTGCCGCGGCAGTGCGGGCAGGTCTGCTGCACACTGAAAAATCCCTGGCGCATCTGCACCGCGCCGCTGCCGCCGCAGGTGCCGCAGGTCTTGGCCTGGGTGCCGGGCTTGGCGCCGCTGCCGTGGCAGGTGTCGCAGGCGTCCCAGCTGGGGATGCGGATCTGCGCGTCCTTGCCGTTGGCCGCTTCTTCGAGCGTGATGTCCATCGCGTACGACAGGTCGCTGCCGCGGTAGACCTGGCGCCCGCCGCGTGCGCCTGCGCGCTGGCCGCCGAACATGTCGCCGAAAATGTCGCCAAAGGCCTCGGCAAAGCCTCCAAAACCCTCGGCGCCGCCCGGGCCGCGCATGTTGGGGTCGACGCCGGCGTGGCCGTACTGGTCGTAGGCGGCACGCTTTTGCCCGTCCGAGAGAATCTCGTAGGCCTCCTTGGCCTCCTTGAACTTCTCCTCGGCGCCCTTGGCCGCATCTCCCTGGTTGCGGTCAGGGTGGTACTTCATGGCCAGCTTGCGGTAGGCCTTCTTGATGTCGTCGTCGTTGGCGTTCTTGGGAACGCCCAGGACTTCGTAAAAATCTTTTTTCGACATGGTGGTGTGGCCTGCGTGCAAGTGCAGCGCCGCGCCGGCTCCCTGGACGGGGGCCGGCGCGGCGTGAGCGGGTCAGCGCAAGCGCTGTGGCATTACTTCTTGACTTCCTTGACCTCGGCGTCGACGACGTTGTCGTCATCGGCGGGCCTGGTCGCGCCCTCGGCCTGCTGGGCGCCGCCTGCGGCACCCCCGGCAGCCGCCTGCGCAGCCTGGGCGTCGGCATACATCTTCTCGCCCAGCTTCTGGCTGGCGGTCATCAGTGCGTTGGTCTTGTCCTCGATCGCGGCCTTGTCCTCGCCCTTGAGCGCGTCCTCCAGTGCCTTGGCCGCAGCCTCGATCGCCTCTTTCTCGCCGGCGTCCAGCTTGTCGCCATGCTCGGCCAGGCTCTTGTGCACGCTGTGCACCGCCGCCTCGCCCTGGTTGCGCGCCTGCACCAGTTCCAGCTTTTTGTGATCCTCGGCGGCGTTGAGCTCGGCGTCCTTGACCATCTTCTGGATCTCTTCCTCGCTCAGGCCCGACGACGCCTTGATGGTGATCTTGTTTTCCTTGCCCGTGCCCTTGTCCTTGGCGCTCACGTGCAGGATGCCGTTGGCGTCGATGTCGAAGGTCACCTCGATCTGCGGCGTGCCGCGGCCGGCCGGCGGAATGCCTTCCAGGTTGAACTCGCCCAGCAGCTTGTTGGCGCTGGCAATCTCGCGCTCGCCCTGGAATACCTTGATCGTCACCGCCGGCTGGTTGTCCTCGGCCGTGGAGAAGGTCTGCGCGAACTTCGTCGGGATCGTGGTGTTCTTGGCGATCATCTTGGTCATCACGCCGCCCAGGGTCTCGATGCCCAGCGACAGCGGCGAGACGTCCAGCAGCAGCACGTCCTTGCGGTCGCCCGACAGCACCTGGCCCTGGATGGCGGCGCCGACGGCCACGGCCTCGTCGGGGTTGACATCCTTGCGCGGGTCCTTGCCGAAGAATTCCTTGACCTTGTCCTGCACCTTGGGCATGCGGCTCATGCCGCCGACCAGGATCACGTCGTTGATGTCCGAGACGCTGATGCCGGCGTCCTTGATGGCGGTGCGGCAGGGCGCAATGGTGCGTTCGATCAGGTCGTCGACCAGGCTCTCCAGCTTGGCGCGCGTGAGCTTGATGTTCAGGTGCTTGGGGCCCGAGGCGTCCGCCGTGATGTAGGGCAGGTTGATGTCGGTCTGCGCGCTGTTGGACAGCTCGATCTTGGCCTTCTCGGCGGCTTCCTTCAGGCGCTGCAGCGCGAGCACATCGGCCTTCAGATCGACGCCTTGCTCTTTTTTGAATTCGCCAATGATGTAGTCGATGATGCGCTGGTCGAAGTCCTCGCCGCCCAGGAAGGTGTCGCCGTTGGTGGCCAGCACCTCGAATTGCTTTTCGCCATCGACGTCGGCGATCTCGATGATCGACACGTCGAAGGTGCCGCCGCCCAGGTCGTAGACGGCAATCTTGCGGTCGCCCTTGTCCTGCTTATCGAGGCCAAAGGCCAGGGCTGCAGCGGTGGGCTCGTTGATGATGCGCTTGACTTCGAGGCCGGCGATGCGGCCGGCGTCCTTGGTCGCCTGGCGCTGGCTGTCGTTGAAGTAGGCGGGCACGGTGATGACGGCCTCGGTCACGGGCTCGCCCAGGTAGTCCTCGGCGGTCTTCTTCATCTTGCGCAGCACTTCGGCGCTGATCTGCGGCGCGGCGAGTTTCTGGTCGCGCACCTGCACCCAGGCGTCGCCGTTGTCGGCCTTGATGATCTGGAAGGGCATCAGGTCGATGTCTTTTTGCACTTCCTTCTCGTCGAACTTGCGCCCAATCAGGCGCTTGGCGGCAAAGATGGTGTTCTTGGGGTTGGTGACTGCCTGGCGCTTGGCGCTGGCGCCAACGAGGATCTCGCCGTCATCCTGGTAGGCGACGATGGACGGCGTGGTGCGCGCACCCTCGCTGTTTTCGATCACGCGCGTGGTGTTGCCTTCCATGATGGCCACGCAGCTGTTGGTCGTGCCCAGGTCGATGCCAATGATTTTTCCCATGTTTTTCTCCGTCCGGTCTGTAAGTTGGATGTTTGCTACGTGTGGATTACGTTATGAAATTCAAGATTGCGTGTGCAAAAGGGGTGCGTGGCGCCCCGGCGTCACTTGGGCGCGGCCACCGTCACCAGTGCCGGGCGCAGCACGCGGTCGGCGATCAGATAGCCTTTTTGCAGCAGCGTGACGACGGTGTTGGCCTCTTGGTCGGCGGCGACCATGCTGATTGCCTGGTGGCGGTGCGGGTCGAATTTTTCGCCTGCGGCCGGCGCGATCATGACGACCTTGTTGCGCTCGAAGGCGCTGAGCAGCTGGCGCAGCGTCGCGTCCGAGCCTTCGCGCAGTTGCTCGGAGGTGGCGCTTTCGATGGCCAGCGCCGCGTCCAGGCTGTCGCACACGGGCAGCAGGCTTTCGGCAAAGCTCTCGATGCCGAACTTGCGCGCCTTGCTCACTTCCTCCTCGGCACGCCGGCGTGCGTTCTCCGCCTCGGCCTTGGCGCGCAGGAATTGGTCGGCCAGATCGGCGCTCTTGGCCTTGAGCTCTTCGAGCTCACCTTGCAGCCGGGCCAGCTCGTCGGCGGCGCTGGCGGCCATCGCGGTTTCGATTTCTTCGGGGGCTTGGTCGGGTGAGTGGTTCTCGGTCATGTTGGCTTGGGGAATGTGCAGCGGTAAAACAATGAATGCACGCCATATGGGCGCACCGCGCCCGATTTCAAGCGCCGCAGCCATGGCAGGCAGGCGCGCAGTGTACAGACTCGCTGCAATGCCGGGCGCGCGCTATAATGCCCGGCTTTGCCTTGCCACACTGCCAGGTCTCTCGGGTGAGAGACCTAGACGCGGCGGGTGGCTTTCATCCAAAAGGAGTGTGCATGCGTCACTACGAAATCATTTTGCTGATCCATCCGGATCAGAGCGAGCAGGTTCCCGCCATGCTCGAGCGCTACAAGGGCATGATCACCGCTGGCGGCGGTGCGGTGCACCGCGAGGAAGACTGGGGCCGCCGTCAACTGGCCTACATGATCAACAAGCTGGCCAAGGCGCATTACCTGTGCCTGAACATCGAGGCCGACCAGGCCGTGATGGCCGAGCTGGAGCATGCCTTCAAGTTCAACGACGCCGTGCTGCGCCACCTGACGGTGCAGAAGAAGAAGGCCGAGACTACTCCTTCCGTGATGATGAAGACCGTCGAGCGCGAAGAAGCCCGCAAGGCCAGCCAGGCCGAGGCCGCTGCCGAGCGTTGATCCGCTTTTTCTCCCGCCCGTCCAATAAGGAGTGAACCCACCCGACAACCCGTCTGCCAACCGCTGGCTCGTGACTGCCTGCCTCGCGCAAGTGCAGGCCATGCGCTATACACCCGCGGGACTGCCCGCGCTGGACATGGTGCTCGAACATGAGTCCCAGCAGCATGAGGGCGGTGGCGAGCGGCTCGCCCGTGCCAGCATCAAGGCGGTTGCCTTTGGCCCGCTGGCCGAGCGGCTGGCCCGCCAGGCGCTCGGGAGCTGCTGGAACTTCCGGGGCTTTCTGGCCGCCGGGCGCGGCGGCAAGGGTTTGGTGTTTCACATCCAGGACATGCAAAACACGTAATTTTCAAGAGGTCCCCTATGGCCACGTTCAAAAAATTCAACAAGGACAGGCGCCCCAAGCGCAACACCCAGTCGCTGCTGTTCAAGCGCAAGCGCTTCTGCCGCTTCACCGTCGCCGGTGTCGAAGAGATCGACTACAAGGATGTCGATACGCTGCGCGACTTCATCGCCGAGAACGGCAAGATCGTGCCTGCGCGCCTGACTGGCACGCGCGCCATCTACCAGCGCCAGCTCAATACCGCCATCAAGCGCGCGCGCTTCCTGGCCCTGGTGCCCTACACCGACCAGCACAAGATCTGAGGAGAGCACTGCCATGGAAATCATCTTGCTCGACAAGGTCGTCAACCTGGGCAACCTGGGTGAAATCGTCAAGGTCAAGGACGGCTACGCACGCAACTTCCTGATCCCCACGGGCCGCGCCCGCCGCGCCACGGCAGCGGCCAAGGCCGAGTTCGAGGCCAAGCGCGCCGAACTGGAGAAGGCTGCCGCCGAAAAGCTGATCGCGGCCCAGGCCGAAGGCGAGAAGCTGTCCGGCACGACCATCAAGCTGACCCAGAAGGCTGGCGTCGACGGTCGTCTGTTCGGCTCGGTCACCAACCAGGACATCGCCGACGAACTGCACAAGCAGGGCTTTGCCAAGCTGGTCAAGTCGCAGATCCGCATGCCCAACGGTCCGATCAAGACCGTCAGCGACAGCACGGTCGAGGTGTCGCTGCACACCGACGTCACGATCGACGTGACCGTCTCGGTCTACGGCGAAACAGCCTGATCGCATAGCGCTCGAATCGGCAGTGCACCCATCCGGTGCCAGCCGCCAGCAAAAGCCGCCTGCAGGCGGCTTTTGCTTTTGTCGCGCGCGATGCACGTCTTGCCCACCGGTTGCACACCGCTTGTCCACAGGGTTGTGCGGTGACGGCTGCGCCGTCGGTCGCTACCATTTCCTGTTCCTCCTGTCCTTCCAGGGCTCTCGTTCGCTTCAATCATGTCCGCTGTCGTATCCACGCCGTTTGATGATGTTCCCCCGATGTCCGAGATGGACTATGCGGTGGAGCAGTTGCGGGTGCCGCCGCACTCGATCGAGGCCGAGTCCAGCGTGCTCGGCGGCCTGCTGCTGGACAACATGGCCTGGGAGCGCGTCAGCGACCTGCTGACCGAGGGCGACTTCTACCGCCACGAGCACCAGCAGATCTACGGTGCGGTCAACGCGCTGATCAACGCGAGCAAGCCGGCCGACGTGATCACGGTGCACGAGCACCTGCAGGGCCTGGGCAAGGCGCAGGAGGTGGGCGGGCTGGTCTATCTGAACAACCTGGCCCAGTACGTTCCCAGCGCCAGCAACATCCGCCGCTACGCCGAGATCGTGCGCGAGCGCGCCATTCTGAGGAAACTCGTCACCGCCAGCGACGAGATCGCGACCAACGCCTTCAACCCCCAGGGCAAGGCGATCGACCGCATCCTGGACGAGGCCGAGCAGAAGATCTTCGCGATCGGCGAAGAGGGTTCGCGCATGAAGCAGGGCTTCCAGTCGCTGGACACACTGGTGGTCGACCTGCTCGACCGCGTGCAGGAGATGGCCGACAACCCGATGGACGTGACCGGCGTGCCCACCGGGTTCTCCGACCTCGATCGCATGACCAGCGGCCTGCAGGCGGGCGACCTGGTCGTGCTGGCGGCGCGCCCGTCGATGGGAAAGACCTCGTTTGCGGTCAATATCGCCGAGCATGTGGCGCTCAACGAGGGCCTGCCGGTGGCGGTGTTCTCGATGGAAATGGGCGCGGCGCAGCTGGCGCTGCGTATCGTCGGCTCGATCGGGCGCGTCAACCAGGGCAATCTGCGCACCGGCAAGCTCTCCGACGAGGAATGGCCGCGTCTGACCGAGGCGATCGAGCGGCTGCGCACGGTCTCGATGCACATCGACGAGACGCCGGGCCTCACGCCGTCGGAGCTGCGCGCCAACGCCCGGCGCCTGGCGCGCCAGTGCGGCAAGCTCGGTCTGATCGTGGTCGACTATCTGCAGCTGATGAGCGGCTCGGGCTCGAGCAGCTCGGACAACCGCGCGACCGAGCTGGGCGAGATCTCGCGGGGCCTGAAGATGCTGGCCAAGGAGCTGCAGTGCCCGGTGATTGCGCTGTCGCAGCTCAACCGCTCGGTCGAGCAGCGCCAGGACAAGCGTCCGATGATGAGCGACCTGCGCGAGTCCGGCGCCATCGAGCAGGACGCGGACATCATCATGTTCATCTACCGCGACGACTACTACAACAAGGAGAGCAAAGAGCCCAACGTCGCCGAGATCATCATTGGCAAGCAGCGCAATGGCCCGACGGGCACCGTCAAGCTGTTCTTCCAGAAGAACCAGACGCGCTTTGAAAACCTGGCGATGGGCTACGGCGACGATTACTGACGTCGGCAGCGCGTACGTACCTGCGCCCTGAAGTTCAGCGCAGCAGCAACCAGGCCAGCAGGCCGGCCAGCACCAGCGCCAGCGCGATGCAGGCCCAGGCCATGCGCCGCACGCCGGTGCGCAGCGCGCCCACCGTGGTCACGAGCTGGGCATTCTGCTCGGCCAGCGACTGCAGCAGCGCCGCATCGGCGCGCTGGCCTTGCTGCAGCGCCAGTACCTGTTGGCGCAATGCGGCCAGTTGTTCGGCATGGGGAGATGCGTCGGCCGCAGCGGGTGGCAGGTGTGGGTCGGGTTGCCCGGCGCCGCCGCGGCGCTCGCGCAGCAGCTGGCGCGCGGCCTGGGTGATCTGGGGCGTGGCTTCGATCACCTTGCCCCAGGGCACCAGGCGCAACGCGGTCATCCAGCCGGCCATCAAAGCACCTCGCTGGCAAAGTCCGCCAGGCGCGAGCGCTCGCCGCGCGCCAGCAGAATGTGGCCGCTGTGCGTCCAGCCCTTGAAGCGGTCGACCGCATAGGTCAGGCCCGAGCTGCCTTCGGTCAGGTAGGGCGTGTCGATCTGCGCCAGGTTGCCCATGCAGATGATCTTGGTGCCGGGGCCGGCGCGGGTGATCAGCGTCTTCATCTGCTTGGGCGTCAGGTTCTGCGCCTCGTCGATGATCACGTATTTGTTCAGGAAAGTGCGGCCGCGCATGAAGTTCATGCTCTTGATCTTGATGCGGCTCCTGATCAGGTCGTTGGTTGCGGCGCGCCCCCATTCGCCGGCGTTGCCGCCGTCGCCCTTGGCGAGGAATTCGAGGTTGTCGTCCAGCGCGCCCATCCACGGGCCCATCTTCTCTTCCTCGGTGCCGGGCAAAAAGCCGATGTCCTCGCCCACGCTCACTGTGGCGCGCGTCATGATGATCTCGGTGTAGCGTCGCTCGTCGAGCACCTGCGACAGGCCGGCGGCCAGCGTCAGCAGCGTCTTGCCGGTACCGGCGGTGCCGGTCAGCGTGACGAAATCCACCTCTGGATCCATCAGCAGGTTCATCGCGAAGGTCTGCTCGCGGTTGCGCGTGGTCACGCCCCAGATGGCGTTTTTCACATGGCCGTAGTCCTTGAGCGTGCGCAGCACTGCGCTCTTGCCCTGGATCTCGGTCACGCGTGCGTACAGGCTGGGTTCTCCCGGCGCCTCGAAATAGACGAACTGGTTGACCATCAGCGTGGCCACCAGCGGACCACCGATGCGGTAGTAGGTGTGCGCGCCGTTCTGCCAGCTCTCCACGTTCTTGCCGGCCTTGTTCCAGAAGTCGGCGGGCAGTGCCAGTGCGCCCGAGTACAGCAGGTCGCCGTCGTCCAGCACCTTGTCGTTCTGGTAGTCCTCGGCGGGCAGACCGAGCGCGCGCGCCTTCACGCGCATGTTGATGTCCTTGGACACCAATACCACCTCGCGCGGCGCGTGCAGTTTGCGCAGCGCCTCGACCACGCCCAGGATCTGGTTGTCGGCCTTGCCCTGGGGCAGACTGGCCGGCAGCTGGTAGGACAGCGGTGCAGTCTGGAAATACAGCTTGCCGGTCGCCGCACGCTGGCCGGTGGCGTCCAGGCGCAGGCCGCTGGCAATGTCGGCGCTCTGGCTTTCGGCCAGCGCATCGAGCATGCGGCTGGCCTGGCGGCCGTTGCGTGCCACCTCGGTCATGCCGCGTTTGTGAGCGTCCAGCTCTTCGAGCACGATCATCGGCAGGAAGACGTCGTGCTCCTCGAAGCGAAACAGGCTGGTCGGGTCGTGCAGCAGGACGTTGGTGTCGAGTACGAACATCTTGGCAGCCGTCTTGGCATTGTTTTTCGCGCTGTTCTTGCCTGTGCTTGGACTGTGGTGGTGGCGGTGGTGAGCGGCGGCAGGGACGGAGATGGAAGAGTCGAGCGATGCCGGCGTAGCGGCGGCAGGCGGTGCGGACGGAGTGGGCGCTGCCGTGCGTGCGCGCCGGGCTGGCTTGGCGACCGGCGTGGCGTCTGGCACCGCCGCGGTGGCTGCAGGGCTGGCGACCGCATCCGGCGGTGCGACCAGGATGGCGGCCACCTTGGCGCTGGCGGCAGGCTTGCGCCCACTACTGGCCGCAGGCGCGGGTTTGACTGCGGCCACGGGTTTGCTGGCGCTGGCCTGCCGGGCCGCAGGCTTGTCATAGGCGTCCTTGGCCAGCAGGGTTGCGGGTTGGGTGGGGGCGGGAGGCAGGGGCATGGTGATGGAAAGCGAAAAAATGGCGCGCAGCGATTTCAGAAAAAACAAAAGCCGCCGAGGTTGCCCTGGCGGCTTGTGCGGGAGAGGATGGCAGATCCAGTGACTTTCAGCGGCATTGAATCATTATGCCTGCGCTCCCGGACGGGGTTGCGACAGAAAACAGCAGGGCTGCCTCAGGCCACTTTCTTGACCTGGTGCTTGAGCGCCTTGACGGCCTTGAGCACCTCGTCGACATGACCCGGTACCTTCAGGCCTCGCCATTCCTGCACCAGGATGCCGTCGGGGCCGACCAGGAAGGTCGAGCGCTCGATGCCCTTGACCTTCTTGCCGTACATGATCTTGTTCTTGACCACGCCAAACATGTGGCACAGCTTTTCCTCGGTGTCGGCGACCAGCTCGAAGGGCAGTTCAAGCTTGGCCTTGAAATCGTCGTGCGACTTCATGTTGTCGCGCGAGACGCCGAACACCTCGGCGCCGGCCTTGACAAAATCCTTGTATTTGTCGCGGAACTGCATGGCCTCCGTGGTACAACCGGGCGTGTTGTCCTTGGGGTAGAAATACAGCACCACCACCTGGCCCATGTGTGACGTATTGGAAACCTTGATGTCGCCAGTCGCGACGGCTTCGAATTCAGGAAGGGGTTTATTGACAACGATCGCCATGGCGCTTAGATCTCTCCCGCGTAAAGTCGATGAAAGGCCTGGGGGATGTGTCGTGATGCCGCCAGATCGTGCCGCGGTGCGACGCCGCCGTATCAAGCAAAGCTGGCCCCGGGCCGCCAAAACCGGATTTTAACGCAAAACCCGGTTTTTGGCTAGCTGCGCATCCAGCTGGCGCCAGCGTCCTGCGGCGAGATACCCACTAAATTTAGTTTTCCAGCAGTAGAGCAGCCACTACATGCCGGCCCTCGCCGGCCAGGATGTTGTAGGTGCGGCAGGCAGCTTGCGTGTCCATGGTCTCCATGCCGATTTGCCGATCGACCAATGGTTTGAGCCAGGCCGGCGGTACGAAGCGCAGGCGGTTGCCGCTGCCGAAGATCGCCACCTCGGGCTGCAAGAGCGCCAACTGCTCGAAGTGCGCGGGCGTGAGGTCTTCAAAGCGCGCGCAGTGCCAGCCCTGGCGCTCGCCACGCGAACCCACGACCACGCTGGTCGTGATGCGATCGGCGTCGACGTTGATCCAGCCCGGCCCATAGGCTGTGACGGATTGGGTGTCGGGACGATCGTGCTGGAATTTCATGGCAGGCGGCTTGCGCGCTCAGGCGCGGCGGTGAATTATGGTCAAATTATAGGTTTCGTCCCGTATTGGTGCCCGTGCGCATGAAGCCCATCCACAAATCTGCCAAGCTCAATCATGTCCTGTACGACGTTCGTGGTCCCATCGTCGATGCCGCGCGGCAGATGGAGGACGAGGGCCAGAAGATCATCAAGCTCAACATCGGCAACCTGGCGTCGTTCGGCTTTGATGCGCCAGAGGAAATCCAGCAGGACATGATCCGCAACCTGCCCAACTCGGCAGGCTATTCGGACAGCAAGGGCATCTTCGCCGCGCGCAAGGCGGTGATGCACTACAGCCAACAGCAGGGCGTGGCCGGCGTGACGCTGGACGACATCTACCTGGGCAACGGCGCCAGCGACCTGATCGTGATGGCCACGACGGCGCTGCTCGACGATGGCGACGAGCTGTTGGTTCCGGCGCCCGACTACCCGCTGTGGACCGCCTCGGCCAGCCTGGCCGGTGGCAGGCCGGTGCACTACCAGTGCGACGAGGACGACGGCTGGATGCCCAGCCTGGACGACATCCGAAGCAAGATCACGCCGCGCACGCGCGGCATCGTCGTGATCAATCCGAACAATCCGACGGGGGCGCTGTACTCGGACGAGCTGCTGCGCGCCATCGTGCAGATCGCACGCGAGAACGAACTGGTGATCTTTGCCGACGAGGTCTACGACAAGGTGTTGTACGACGGTGCCAGGCACACCGCGCTGGCCAGCCTGTCGACCGACGTGCTGACGCTGACCTTCAATTCACTGTCCAAGGCCTACCGCAGCTGCGGCTACCGCGCCGGCTGGATGGTGGTGTCGGGTGACAAGAGCGCGGCGCGCGACTACATCGAAGGCCTGAACATGCTGGCCAACATCAAGCTCGGCTCCAACGTGCCGGGCCAGTGGGCCATCCAGACCGCTTTGGGCGGCTATCAGAGCATCAACGACCTGGTCAGGGAGGGCGGGCGGCTGAGCCGCCAGCGCGACCTGGCCTACGAGCTGGTCACGCAGATCCCGGGCGTCACCTGCGTCAAGCCGCAAGCGGCGCTGTACATGTTCCCGCGCCTGGATCCGCAGGTGTACCCGATCGAGGACGACCGCCAGTTCTTCATGGAGGTGCTGCGCGCCACGCGCGTGATGCTGGTGCAGGGCTCGGGCTTCAACTACCCGGATCACCAGCACTTTCGCATCGTCTTTCTGCCGCACGAGGATGACCTGCGCGAGGCCATCGGCCGACTGGCCGACTTCCTGGCGCTGTATCGTCAGCGCCGTGCCAAGGCGGTGCTGGTCGCCTGAGAGATTGAGAAAAAATTCCCCATGCCCGCTTTGCACGCCAAAACACTCCCGCTCATCGTTGCAAATACTTGCCACGGCCCGAGTCGTGGCTGCGTTTTGCCCTTGCAGGGCGCAGGCACTGCTGGAACTGCAGCACTCAGCCTCGATTGGGTGCGTTTTGGCGCGCCTTTCGGGCACGGCCAATTTATTGTCAACCTCTGAGTTTTTGACCGTTCAAGGCGCCTGGCCGAGCCGGGCCGCCGTTTTTTTGATTGATTGAGACCCATGAAACCCATCCAAGTCGGCCTGCTGGGCATTGGCACCGTCGGTAGCGGCACCTTCCAGGTGCTGGCGCGCAACCAGGAAGAAATCCGCCGCCGCGCGGGCCGCGGCATCGAGATCACGATGGTGGCCGATCTGGACACCGCGCGCGCGCGCTCCATCGTGGGCGACGGCGTGCGCGTGGTGGGCGATGCGCGCGAAGTGATTGCCAACCCGGACATCGACGTTGTCGTCGAGCTGATCGGCGGCTACGGCATCGCCAAGGCGCTGGTCCTGGAGGCGATTGCCGCCGGAAAGCATGTGGTGACCGCCAACAAGGCGCTGCTGGCGGTGCACGGCCAGGAGATCTTCAAGGCCGCGCACGAGCAGGGCGTGGTCGTCGCCTTCGAGGCCGCGGTGGCCGGCGGCATCCCCATCATCAAGGCGCTTCGCGAGGGGCTGACGGCCAACCAGATCCAGTGGGTGGCCGGCATCATCAACGGCACGACCAATTTCATCCTGTCGGAAATGCGCGACAAGGGGCTCGATTTCGACGTGGTGCTCAAGGAGGCGCAGCGCCTGGGCTACGCCGAGGCCGACCCGACCTTCGACATCGAAGGCGTGGACGCAGCGCACAAGGCAACCATCATCAGCGCTATCGCCTTCGGCATCCCGGTGCAGTTCGACAAGGCCTACGTGGAAGGCATCACCAAACTCGCCGCGGCCGACATCAAATATGCCGAGCAGCTGGGCTACCGCATCAAGCTGCTGGGCATCACCAAGCGCACCGAGAGGCTGCAGGCCGACGGCACGGCCGTCCGTGGTGTGGAGCTGCGCGTGCACCCCTGCCTGGTGCCGGCCAAGCGCCTGATCGCCAACGTGGAGGGCGCGATGAACGCCGTGCTGGTTCAGGGTGACGCGGTGGGCGCGACGCTGTACTACGGCAAGGGCGCGGGCAGCGAGCCGACGGCCAGCGCGGTGATCGCCGACCTGATCGACATCGCCCGCCTGATAGACGCCGACCCGGCGCACCGCGTGCCGCCGCTGGCCTTCCAGAGCCACACGCTGGCGGCCGCCGGCGGCGAGCTGCCGGTGCTGCCGATGGCCGACGTGGTGACCAGCTACTACTTGCGCATTCGCGTGGCCGACGAGGCCGGCGTGCTGGCGCGCATCACCGGGCTGCTGGCCGGCGCGGGCATCAGCATCGACGCGGTGTTGCAGCGCGAGGCCGACGAGGTGGGCGGCGAGGGCAGCACGCAGACCGACCTGATCATCCTCACGCACGAGACGCGCGAGGGCGACATGGACGCAGCGTTGGCGCAGATCCAGCAACTGCCCACGGTGCTGGCGCCGATCACGCGCATCCGCAAGGAGGAGCTCAACTGATGCGCTACCTCTCCACCCGGGGCGACGCCACGCCGCGCCAGTTCTGCGACATCCTGCTCGAAGGCCTGGCGCCCGACGGCGGCCTCTACCTTCCCGAGGCCTATCCCCAGGTGGGCGGCCGGCTGGCGCAGCTGCGCCAGACCTATGCCGACCAGGGCTATGCCGCGCTGGCGTTCGAGATCCTGTCGCTGTACATCGACGACATCCCGGCGCAGGATTTGCGCGCAATCTGCGCCAAGACCTACACCGCCGAGGTCTTCGGTACGCCGCAGATCACGCCGCTGCGCCGGCTCGAGGGCCAGTTGTTCATCGAAGCCCTGTCCAACGGCCCGACGCTGGCCTTCAAGGACATGGCCATGCAGCTGCTGGGCAACCTGTTCGAGTACGAACTGGCCCGCCGCGGCGAAGAGCTGAACATCCTGGGCGCGACCAGCGGCGACACCGGCAGCGCCGCTGAATATGCGATGCGCGGCAAAAAGGGCGTGCGCGTCTTCATGACCAGCCCGCACGGGCGCATGAGCCCGTTCCAGCAGGCGCAGATGTTCTCGCTGCAGGACGAGAACATCCACAACATCGCTATCGAGGGTGTGTTCGACGACTGTCAGGACATCGTCAAGGCGGTCAGCAACGACCTGGAGTTCAAGCGCCAATACAAGATCGGCACCGTCAATTCGATCAATTGGGCACGCCTGCTGGCCCAGGTGGTGTACTACTTCGCCGGCTACTTCCAGGCAACGCAGGCCGACACCGAAAAAGTCAGCTTCACCGTGCCCAGCGGCAACTTCGGCAACATCTGCGCCGGCCATGTGGCGCGCCAGATGGGCCTGCCGATCGCTCGCCTGGTCGTGGCGACCAACGAGAACGACGTGCTCGACGAGTTCTTCCGCACCGGCGTCTACCAGGTTCGCGGCGCGGCGGCGACCTACGAGACCTCCAGCCCGTCGATGGACATCAGCAAGGCGAGCAATTTCGAGCGCTTCGTCTTCGACCTGGTCGGGCGCGACGGCGCGCGCACCCGCGCGCTGTTCACCGACGGCGTGGCGCGCCAGGGGCGCTTCGACCTGAGCCAGGACGCAGCGTTTGCCGATGCTGCGGCCAGATTCGGCTTTGCCAGCGGCAAGAGCACCCACGCCGACCGCCTGGCCACCATCCGCGACTGCGCGCAGCGCCTGGGCCAGATGGTCGACACGCACACCGCCGACGGCATCAAGGTCGCGCGCGAGCACCTGGGCGCCGAGCCCATGATCGTGCTGGAGACCGCGCTGCCGATCAAGTTCGCCGCGACCATCGAGGAAGCGCTGGGCCGTCCACCCGAGCGCCCGGCGCGCTTTGACGGCATCGAGAGCCTGCCCAAGCGCGTGACCGTGCTGCCCGCCGACGTCGACCAGGTCAAGGCGCTGATCGTGCGCCACTGCGGCGCCTGAGGCATGAAGGTCGTCGGCTTTGCCGGTTACTCGCGCAGCGGCAAGACCACGCTGATCGAGCAGCTGGTGGCGTTGCTGCGTGCGCGCGGGCTGCGCGTGTCGGTGCTCAAGCATGCGCACCACCATTTCGACATCGATCATCCGGGCAAGGACAGCTGGCGCCACCGCCAGGCCGGCGCCTACGAGGTGCTGGTCGCCTCCAGCCAGCGCCTGGCGCTGCAGCGCGAATATGAAACGCCGCACGAGCCTGACGTGCATGCGCTGCTGCGCGAGCTCGACCCTGCGGTCGACTGGGTGCTGGTCGAGGGCTTTCGCGAGGCGCAACTGCCCAAGATCGAGGTCTGGCGCCAGATCGACGACGAACGCGGCGCGCGGCCGTTGCGCTACCCGCACGACGCCTGGGTGCGCGCGGTGGCCACCGACGCACCGCAGCTGCTGCAGCCTGCGCCGCGCCAGCCGGTGCTGGATTTGAACCGCCCCGCGCAGATAGTCGATTGGCTGCTGGCCCATCCCGCCTGGTTTGGCGTGGGCTCGCCGGCCGCAACCCAAGAGGAGACATGCCATGAACCGTCCCGCCCTCCAATCGCTTGACGACGCGCTGGCCGTGCTGCTGGCGCAGGCCATGCCGCTGGCCGGGCGCGAGAGCGTCTCCACCTTTAGCGCCGATGGCCGCGTGCTGACCGAGGACATCGTCTCGGCGCTGCAGGTGCCGCCGCAGGACAACTCGGCGATGGACGGCTACGCGCTGCGCTGCGCCGACGTTGCCGAGCCCGGCGCGGTGCTGCCCATCTCGCAGCGCATCCCGGCCGGCAGCGTCGGCCAGCCGCTGCAACCGGGCAGCTGCGCGCGCATCTTCACCGGCGCGCCGGTGCCGCCCGGCGCCGATGCCGTGGTCATGCAGGAAGAATGCGTTCCGGAGGGCGAGGGCAGCGCCCGCATCAACACCGCGCCCAGGATGGGCCAGAACATCCGCCGCGCGGGCGAGGACATTGCGCTGGGCGCCACGGTGCTTGCCGCCGGCACGCGCCTGGGCCCGGCTGCCTTGGGCATGGCTGCCAGCATGGGGAGGGCGCAGCTCACCGTGGCTGCGCGCCCGCGCGTGGCGCTGTTTTCCACCGGCGACGAGCTGGTGATGCCGGGCGAGGTTGCGCCGCAGGACATGCGGCCGGGCGCCATCTACAACAGCAACCGCTTCTTTCTGCGCGCGATGCTGGAGCGCCTGGGCTGCGCCGTGACCGACCTGGGCGTCGTGCCCGACCAGCGCGAGGCCACGGTGGCCGCGTTGCAGATGGCGGCGCAGGGCAACGACCTGATCCTGACCAGCGGCGGCGTCAGCGTCGGCGAGGAAGACCATGTCAAGCCCGCGGTGCAGGCGCTGGGCCATCTGGATCTATGGCAGCTGGCCATCAAGCCGGGCAAGCCCTTTGCCTACGGCCGGGTGGAGAACGGGGCAGGCGGCGCGCATTTCATGGGGTTGCCGGGCAACCCGGTCTCCAGTTTCGTCACCTTCGCGCTGCTGGTACGCCCCTTCGTGCTGCGGCTGCAGGGCGTGCAGGACGTGGCGCCGCAGGCCGTGGCGGTGCGCGCGGACTTCGACTGGCCGCGCGGCGACCGGCGGCGTGAGTTCCTGCGCGCGCGCCTGAACGCCCAGGGCGCTTTGGAGCTGTTCGCCAACCAGGGCTCGGGCGTGCTCACCTCGACGGTCTGGGGCGACGGCCTGGTCGACAACCCGCCGGGCCAGGCCATTGCCCGTGGTGATACGGTACGGTTTTTGCCTTTTGCCGCATTGCTGACATGACCACCAAGACCGTGACCCTGCGCTACTTCGCCTCGATCCGCGAGACGCTGGGCGAGAGCGAAACCCTGACGACCGACGCCGCCACGCTGGGTGCGCTGCGCGACGCGCTGATTGCCCGCGGCGGCGCCCACGCCCAGGTGCTGGCGCGCGGCAAGCCGGTGCGCATGGCGCTGAACCAGGCCATGGCGCGCGAGAGCCAGCCGCTGCCGGACGGCGGCGCCGAGGTGGCGTTTTTCCCGCCGGTCACCGGCGGTTGACGGCAGGGCGGCGTCCGGGTCAGTCCTGGCCGTCGCCGTCACCGCCCAGATCGGGGCTGCGCCACTGCAGCAGTTCGGCCAGGCGCAGCATCACCCAGCGTGCCTCGGACGCGTCCAGCCCCGACTCGGCGCTCGCCAGCCCGGCATGGATCTGGCGCAGCACCCGTTCTTCCGAAGGCGTGTGGGTTTGGTAGAGCTGCTGCGCCTGCTCCACAAGCTGGCAGGCCAGGTCTTCACACAACTCGTAGCGCTGCAGCAGCGCCTCGCGCGCAATGCCAAGCCGCCCGCTGGCGCGCGTGTACAGCGCAATAAAAGACGGTGGTATGTGAATCTGGCTGTCGTCTTGCATGGCCGCGCCATTGTCCTGCGAAAGGCGCTGCCGCAACTTATTGCGACGTGTCCTCTTCCTTCTTGGGCATGGTGTCGGTGCGCGTGAACAGCCAGAAGAAGAAACCGCCCATGCCCAGCATGAAGGCAATGCCAATGGCGCTGAACAGGCCGACGTCGGTCGTGAACAGGTCGTGAAGCAAACGCATGACGGCTCTTTCGTATGCTGCGGGTTTTGCAGGAATTGCTACCCATGCAGCGAGTAGTGTTATTGTGGCAGAGCCCCTGGCCATCAGGGCGAACCCGCGTCCTGTTGTTGATGTGCGTCAATGTTGCGCCGGCGCAGGCCGCCGCTTCGGGCGTCAATCGGGCGTGAAGTGCGTCTCAAAGTGCGCCAGGTCGACCTCCAGCTCGAAGCTGACCAACTGCCCCATCTTGCCGTCCGACAGGCGGCAGGCGGCAAACAGGCTGGAGCGCCCGGCGAGCGCAAAGCTGGGCAGGTCGATCAGCGCGTAGGGGTGGGGCACGAACACATGGTGTTCGAACATGATGCGGTGTTCGTTGCGTGGCGATGGGTACAGCGTGTAGCCGTGGGCGGTGAAGGCTTGGGTTGCCATGGCAGGGATGCGCGTTATGCGCGTTACAGTAGGCGGGCAATGTAGCAAATCCACCCAATCGCCTGCCATGTCCAGCGTTTCCATCCAGACCGAGGATTTCGATGTCTCCGCCGAGCTTGCGCGGCTGCGCGCCGGCGACGCGCGCGTGGGCGCGGTGTGCTGCTTTGTCGGCACGGTGCGTGACCGCAATGAGGGCGACGCGGTGGCGGCGATGGAGCTAGAGCACTACCCCGGCATGACCGAGAAGTCCATCGAGGCCATGGTTGCCGACGCGCACCGGCGCTTTGGCATTTATGCGGCGCGCGTCATCCACCGTGTCGGGCCCTTGCAGCCGCTCGACCAGATCGTGCTGGTCGCCGTCACCGGCGCGCACCGTGGCGAGGCCTTCCAGGCCTGCGAATTCCTGATGGACTACCTCAAGACCCAGGCGCCGTTCTGGAAAAAAGAGCAAACCCCCGAGGGCGCGCGCTGGGTCGATGCCCGTGTCAGCGACGACGCGGCGCTGGCGCGCTGGGGGCTGAGCCTGGATCCGATGGCGCCATAGCGCTGCCTGGGCGCTGCGGACATGCAGCACCTGCCCGTACCCAAACGGCGCCGCCTGCCACGACACCATCCCAGCACCCCAGCACCTTCCTCGCACCATGCACGACGCAGCGACTCCCAGCCCACGCCGCAGCTTCTGGCGAACCACATGGTTTGCGGCCGGCGCATGGCTGCTTGCCGCGGTGGCGCAGGCGGGCAACGCACCCGCCCCCGCGCCCTTGAGTTTCTCGCAGGCCTGGCTGCAGTTGCAGCAGGGCTCCGACCAACTCGCCGCCAGCGAGCGGGCCGTCGAGGGCGCGCGCCTGCGCCGCGAGGGCATGCAGGGGCTGGGTGGCCCCACGGTGGCGCTGACCGGCATGGCCTATCGCTACAAGGCGCAGGTCGACATCGACCTGGATCCGGCGCGCCACTCGCTCGATGGAGTCATCGGCCTGCTGCCGCCGGCGCTGGGCGGCGGCCTGGGCGGTGCACCGCAGCTGCCCAGCAACTACAACCTGCAGCGCAGCGACAACCGCGCCTCGGCCAGCGTGTCGCTGCTGTGGCCGCTGTACGTCGGCGGCGCGGCCGACGCAGTGCGCTCCGGCCTGCAGGCGCGTACCGACGAGGCGCTGGCCGACGCACGGAGCGACGCACTGGCCTTGCACAGCCTGCTGGTCGAGCGCTACTTCGGCGCCCAGCTGGCGCGGCGCGCCGCCCAGTTGCGCCAGCATGCACTGGCGCTGGTGCGCGAGCATGACGCCGCCGCGCAGCAGATGCTGGAGGCGGGCGTGGCCTCGCAGCTCGACCGCCTGCAGGCGCGCGCCGCGCTGGCCGACGCCGAGCAGCAGGCCCGCCAGGCGTTGGACCAGGCACAACTGGCGGCCACCGCGCTGGCGCGCACGGTCAAGGCGACTGCGCCGCTGCAGGCCAGCAGCCCGCTGTTCGTGCTCAGCCAGCCGCTGCAGCCGTTGCAACGGTTCCAGGATGCGGCGCAGCAACACCACCCGGGCCTGGCCAAGGTGCAGGCCAAGCGCAGCCAGGCCGGCGCCTTGCACGACGCGCAGGAGGCGCTGCGCAAGCCCCAGTTACTGGGCTTTGGCCTGCGCGAGGTCAACACCCAGGGCAAGCCCAGCTGGGTTGCCGGCGTGGCCGCGCGCTGGACGCTGTGGGACAGCGTCGACCGCGACCAGCTGGCCGCCGCCAGCCAGCGCAGCGTCGAGCAGGCACAGCTGGCCGAGCAGCAGGCGCGCAGCGACATTGCGCTGCTGGTTGAAAAGCACTGGCTGGCGGTAGAGCAGGCGCGCCGCCAGTACCTGGCCCAGCAGGCGCAGCAAGACCTGGCGCAGGCGCTGCTCAAGCTGCGCCAGGCGGGCCTGCGCGAGGGTACGTCCACCACGCTGGAGCTGATCGAGGCCGAGGTCAACCTGGCCAGGATCGGCACCGAGCGCGCGCAGACCGCCAACCAGTACGTGCAGGCGCTGGCCGCGCTGCTGCAGGCCTGCGGGCTCAGCGAAGACTTCGCGCGCTACCAGGCGCAGGCCGACATCCTGATTCCCACCGATACCACCATCACCGCGCCATGAGCACCACGCCCGCCGCTTCCCCTCGTCTGTCCTGGCCTCTGTTGCTGGCCGGCCTGGTGGCGCTTGCCTTCGTTGCCTGGGGCTTCTGGCGCGCGGCGCAGCCGCCGGCGCCCTATTTCCAGGGTCAGATGGAGGCGCGCGAGACCGACATTGCGCCCAAGATCAGCGCGCGCATCGCACGCGTGGCGGTGACCGAGGGCCAGCAGATCCAGGCCGGCGACCTGCTCGTCGAGATGGATAGCCCCGAGGTGCGCGCCAAGCTGGCGCAGGCCGAATCGGCCCAGGCGGCGGCGCAGGCCGTGGCCGACAAGGCCCGCCACGGCGCGCGCCCGCAGGAGGTGCAGATGGCGCGCCTGGCCTGGCAGCGCGCACAGGCCGCGGCCGAGCTGGCGCAGACCTCGTACCAGCGCGTGCAAAGCCTGTTCGATCAAGGGCTGGTGGCGGCGCAAAAGCGCGACGAGGCGCACACCAACTGGCGCGCCAGCAGTGCCCAGGCCGACGCCGCCCGCGCGCAGTACGACATGGCCGCCAGCGGCGCACGCGCCGAGGACCAGGCCGCCGCCGCCGCGCAGGCGCGCCAGGTGGCCGGCGTGGTGGCCGAGGTGCAGGCCGCGCAGGCCGAAACCGCACTGCGCAGCCCGGTGGCCGGCGAGGTGGCCAAGGTGCTGGCCAAGGTGGGCGAGCTCTCGCCTCAGGGCGTGGCGGTGGTCACGGTGGTCGATCTAAAGGACCAGTGGGTGGTGCTCAACGTGCGTGAGGAGCAACTGCAGCGCTTTGCCATGGGCAGCCGCTTTGCCGCGCGCCTGCCGGCGCTGGGCGATCTGCGGGCCGACTTCGAGGTGAATTACGTCGCCGTGCTGCCCGACTTCGCCACCTGGCGCGCCACGCGCGGCAGCCAGGGCTTTGATGCGCGCACCTTCGAGGTGCACGCTCGGCCCTTGGTGCCGATCGAAGGCGCGCGCCCGGGAATGAGCGTGCTGGTCGAGGCGCAGTGATGGGCTTCATCGCCAGCCTGCGCCGCGAGTGGCGCCTGCTGCGCGCGCGGCCCTTCGACCTGGCCATGCTGACCTGGGTGCCGTGGCTGGCCATGGCGCTGCTGTGCTGGATTTTTGCTGCAGGCCAGCCTTACCGGCTGCCGATCGCGGTGTGGGACGAGGACCATTCGGCGCTGTCGCGCCAGCTGGTGCGCATGCTCGGCGCCGCGCCCGGCCTGCAGGTGCAGCAGAGCCTGCTCAACCGCGCCCAGGCGCAGGACGCGCTGGAACGCATGGCGGTGTACGGCGTGGTGCACATACCGGCCGGCATGGCGCGCGCGCTCAAGCGCGGCGGCGCGGCAGACGTCACGCTTTTGCACAACGCCCAACTGGCCACCGCGTCCAGCCTGCTGCAGCGCGACCTGCGCCAGGTGGTCGGCACGCTGTCGGCCGGCGCCCGGATGCAGGCGTTGGCCAAGCGCGGCACGCCCGGGCAGGCACTGCGCACGCGCATCGAGCCGGTCAAGACGCAGCTGGTGTCGCTGTTCAATGTCTCGACCAACTACGAGCAGTTCCTGGCCGCAGCGCTGGTGCCGGCGTTGGTGCACATCCTGGCGATGACCGCCGGCGCCTGGGGCGTGGGCCGCGAGCTGCGCGACCGCACGCTGGGCGACTGGCTGGGCGCCCGGGCGTGTGGGCCGCAGGTGTTTGCCGCGTTGGTGGGCAAGCTGGCGCTGCCGGCGTGCACGCTGTGGCTGGGCGCGGTGGCCGCGCAGCTCTACCTGGCGCAGCTGCGCGGCTGGGCGGTGGCCGGAAGCATGGCATGGGTGGCGCTGGCGCTGGCGGCGCTGGTGCTGGTCAGCCTGGCGGCGGGAGCGGCGCTGGCGGGCATCACCTTGTCGCTGCGCATGGCATTGTCTGGGGCCGGGCTGCTGTCGGCGCCGGCGTTCGCCTTCAGCGGCGTGGCCTACCCGCTGCTGGCCATGGACAGCAGCGCGCGCGGCTGGGCGCTGGCCATGCCCTACACCCACTACGCGCGGTTGCAGCTGCAGCAGTGGCAGATGGGCGCGCCGGCGGCGCAGACGCTGCCCGTCGTCGCCGGCCTGCTGCTGGCCACGCTGGCGCTGCTGGGGCTGGCCAGCGCCGGGCTGGCGCGCGGCCTGCGCCGGCCCGAACGCTGGGGCGCGCGGTGATGGGAGGCGGGTGATGGTTTTCATCACGCTGCTGCGGCTGGAGCTGCGCGCGCTCTTGCGCGACAAGGGCGTGGCGCTGCTGGTCTTTGGCGCGCCGCTGCTCTACGGCTTCTTCTACCCCTGGTTCTACGCCACCGAGGTCGCGCAGCGCGTGCCGGTGGCCGTGGTGGTGCAGGACGATTCGGCACTGTCGCGCCAACTGCTGCGCTTTGCCGGCGCCAGCCCGCGCATCGCAGTGCAGCTCGTCACCGCCGATGAGGGCCAGGCGCGCGCCGCGCTCTTGGCCGGCGAGGTGATGGGCTACGCCCTCGTGCCGCGCGACTTCAAGCGCGACGTGCTGCGCGCGGCCGACGTGGTGGTGCCGGTGTACGCCAACGGCGCCTATCCGATCGCCGCCAAGCAGGTGCAGTACGGCTTTGCCGAGGCCGTGGGCACGCTGTCGGCCGGCATCGAGCTGCGCCGCCTGCAGGCCGGCGGCCAGAGCGCGCTGCAGGCCCGGGCCAGCCGCGCGCCGCTGTCGCTGCAGTTGGTGGCGCTGTTCAACCCGACCGAAGGCTACGGCAGCTTCGTCGTCGCCGCCGTGGCGGTGCTGATCCTGCAGCAGACGCTGCTGATGGGCGGTGCGCTGCACGTCGGCACGCTGCGCGAGAACGGGCGCGCGGGCGACGGCGCGCGCGCCTGGCTGGCGCGGCTGATGGCGCTGTGCGCGCCGGGCTGGCTGGCCGGGCTGCTGTACTTCGGCTGGATCTTCGTCTGGCAGGACTACCCGCGCGGCGGCAACCCGCTGGGCGCGCTGGTGCTGCTGTCGGCCTTCGTGCCGGCGGTGGCCGGCTGCGCGGCGCTCCTGGGTTGGTGGCTGGCCGAGCGCGAGCGCGCGATGCAGGTGGTGCTGTTCACCTCGCTGCCCCTGGCCTTTCTGGGCGGCTTCACCTGGCCGGTACAGGCGCTCCCCGAGGCGCTGCAGTGGCTGCGCTGGCTGTCGCCCAGCACCGCCGGCATCCAGGCCTCGCTGCAGCTCAACCAGATGGGCGCGCCGCTGCAGGCGGCGGCCTGGCCGCTGGCCTGGCTGGGCGCAATGGCGCTGGCCAGCTGGGGCGCCGTGCTGTGGCTCGCACGGGGCGAGCAGGCCGCGCCCCGTCTGGAGAATCGCGCCCCGCCAGTGGCGCAGCCGGGCGCCAAGCCCATCGGGGGCGCTTGAAAACCGGCGCGCTGGCGCCATGTGGGGAGCAATTGTTTTTCGTTTGTTGAAAAAGGAAACGCTCCATGCGCCTGGACAAACTCACCACCAAATTTCAGGAAGCCCTGGCCGACGCGCAGTCGCTCGCGCTGGGCCATGACAACGCCTACATCGAACCAGTGCACCTGCTGGCGGCCATGCTGCGCCAGGACGACGGCCCGCGCGCGCTCGTCGAGCGCACCGGCGCCAGCGCGGCCGGCCTGGCGAAGGCGGCCGAGGCGGCGATCAAGCGCCTGCCCCAGGTGCAGGGCCAGGAGCAGGTGCAGGCCAGCCCCGAGCTGGGCCGCGTGCTGCAGGCCACCGAGAAGGAAGCCATTCAGCGCGGCGACCAGTTCATCGCCAGCGAGCTGTTTTTGCTGGCGCTGGTCGACAGCAAGGGCGAGGCTGCGCAGATCGCCAGGGACAACGGCCTGTCGCGCAAGAGCCTGGAGGCGGCCATCGAGGCGGTGCGCGGCGGTCAGAGCGTGGACAACGCCGAGGCCGAGGGCCAGCGCGAGGCGCTCAAGAAATACACGATGGATCTGACCGAGCGCGCCCGCATCGGCAAGCTCGACCCGGTGATCGGCCGCGACGACGAGATTCGCCGCACCATCCAGGTGCTGCAGCGGCGTTCCAAGAACAATCCGGTGCTGATTGGCGAGCCCGGCGTGGGCAAGACGGCCATCGTCGAAGGGCTGGCCCAACGCATCATTGCAGGCGAGGTGCCCGAGAGCCTCAAGGGTAAGCGCGTGCTGGTGCTGGACATGGCGGGGCTGCTTGCCGGCGCCAAGTACCGCGGCGAGTTCGAGGAGCGGCTGAAGTCCGTGCTCAAGGAAGTGGCGCAGGATGAGGGCCGCATCATTTTGTTCATCGACGAGCTGCACACCATGGTTGGCGCGGGCAAGGCCGAGGGTGCGATCGACGCGGGCAATATGCTCAAACCGGCCCTTGCGCGCGGCGAACTGCACTGCATTGGCGCGACCACGCTGGATGAATACCGCAAGTACATCGAGAAGGACGCGGCGCTGGAGCGGCGCTTCCAGAAGGTGCTGGTCGACGAGCCGACGGTTGAGGACACCATCGCCATCCTGCGCGGCCTGCAGGTGCGCTACGAGGCACACCACGGTGTGGACATCACCGACCCGGCCATCGTTGCCGCGGCCGAGCTGAGCCACCGCTACATCACCGACCGTTTCCTGCCCGACAAGGCCATCGACCTGATCGACGAGGCGGCGGCCAAGATCAAGATCGAGATCGACTCCAAGCCCGAGGCGTTGGACAAGCTCGAACGCCGCATGATCCAGCTCAAGATCGAGCGCGAGGCGATGAAGAAGGAGACCGACGAGGCCTCGCAGAAACGCCTGCAGCTGATCGAGGAAGAGCTGACGGCCGCCGAGCGCGAGTACGCCGACCTGGAAGAGATATGGAAGGCCGAGAAGGCCAGCGCCCAGGGCAGCGAGCAGATCAGGAAGGACATCGACGCGATCCGCATCCAGATGGACGACCTGAAGCGCAAGGGCGACTACAACAAGGTCGCCGAGCTGCAGTACGGCAAGCTGCCCGAGCTGGAGAAGCGCCTGAAAGAGGCGCAGGACAGCGAGGCCGGCGGCGGCGCGCCCAAGCACCAGTTGCTGCGCACCCACGTGGGCGCCGAGGAGATCGCCGAGGTGGTCAGCCGCGCCACCGGCATCCCGGTCGCCAAGATGATGCAGGGCGAAAAAGACAAGCTGCTGCAGATGGAGGACAAGCTGCACGAGCGCGTCGTCGGCCAGGACGAGGCGGTGAACGCGGTGGCCGATGCGATTCGCCGCTCGCGCTCGGGCCTGTCCGACCCCAACCGGCCACTGGGCTCCTTCCTGTTCCTTGGCCCCACCGGCGTGGGCAAGACCGAGCTGTGCAAGGCGCTGGCGGGGTTTCTGTTCGACAGCGAAGACCACCTGGTGCGCATCGACATGAGCGAGTTCATGGAAAAGCACAGCGTTGCACGCCTGATCGGCGCGCCGCCGGGCTACGTGGGCTACGAGGAGGGCGGCTACCTGACCGAGGCGGTGCGGCGCAAGCCCTACAGCGTGCTGCTGCTCGACGAGGTGGAAAAAGCCCACCCCGACGTGTTCAACGTGCTGCTGCAGGTGCTCGACGACGGCCGCCTGACCGACGGCCAGGGCCGCACCGTGGACTTCAAGAACACCGTGATCGTGATGACCAGCAACATCGGCTCCATGCTCATCCAGAGCATGGTCGGCCAGGACGCGCAGGACATCAAGGACGCGGTCTGGGGCGAGCTCAAGCAAAGCTTCCGCCCGGAGTTTCTCAACCGCATCGACGAGACCGTGGTATTCCACGGCCTGGACGCGCGCCACATCGAGGCGATCGCCCGCATCCAGCTGCGCCAGCTGCAGTCGCGCCTGGACAAGCTGGAGCTGCACCTGGACGTCTCGCCCGCGGCGATGGCGGAGCTGGCCAAGGTCGGGTTCGACCCGGTGTTCGGCGCGCGGCCACTCAAGCGCGCCATCCAGCAGCGCATCGAGAACCCGCTGTCCAAGCTGCTGCTGCAGGGGCGCTACCCGCCCAAGAGCGTCATTCCGCTTGACGTCGATCCGGTACAGCAGCCGGGGGTATTCCTCTTTGGCGATGCCCGCACCATCGACTGATTTACCATGCAAACCATGCACGGGGCCCCACTTTCAGCGCCCCGTGCCGACGACCCCGAGGAGAACGGTTTGAACGACATCCTGGCAAGCACCATTCGCTGGACACTGCGCATCGTCGCGTTCGCGATGGGCTTGGTCTTTTTCTTCAGCCTGCTGGCGGCGGTGGCAATTCTTGCCGCCGTCTGGGGGCTGCGCGCACTGTGGGCGCGTATGACGGGCAAGCCCGTCACGCCCTGGGTCATGCGCATGAATCCGCGCGATGGCTGGAGCACGGTCTACCGCAGCACCGCGCGCTGGACTGCGCCCAAGCCACCCGGGCAGGGCGCGCGCACGCACGCCGACGTGACCGACGTCGTCGCGCGCGAGCTGCCCTGACCGCAGCTGCTGAACACAGCACTTGTTGCGTGAAAACCCTTAACGTGCGATAATCGCCGGCTTGCGCAAAACAACACTGCGCAAGTTTGTTACATCTCCCTTCTTACGCCGGGTGCAAGTGGCGAATCATCGATTCGCCTTGCTGCAAAAAAACCCTCCGGCCCAGCTTTTCGCGCTGGCGCCTGCTTCCGTCAGATGGTTGATGTATTTCATGAACCACTGATGTGAGACACCCACCTTCCCGGCGGGTGAATTTTTCCATGACGACAGAAATTGCATACGAGCAGGGCGACAGCGTGCCTGCTTCTTCCCCCATGGCCGTCGAGGCTGCAACCCCCAACGGTTTTGCCGCACTGGGCCTGGCGCCCGAGCTGCTGCAGGCCGTGGCCGACCTGGGCTTCACCCAGCCGACCGAGGTGCAACAGCGCGCCATCGGGCTGGCGCTGGGCACCGACGACGCGCAGGGCCGCGGCAGCGACCTGATGGTCTCCAGCCAGACCGGCAGCGGCAAGACCGCGGCCTTTCTGCTGCCGGTGCTGCACACCATCCTGCAGCAGCGCGCGGCCCAGGCCGAGCGCGAGCGCGCCGAATACGAGGCGGCCGCAGCCCAGGCCGCCGAGCGCGGCGAGGCGCCCCCGAAGCGCTCCAAGCGCAAGAACCCGCTGCACCCGCGCAACTTCAAGGCTGCCGTGCCCGGCGCGCTGGTGCTGTGCCCCACGCGCGAACTGGCGCAGCAGGTGGCGCACGACGCCATCGACCTGGTCAAGCACTGCAAGGGCCTGCGCATCGCCAACGTGGTGGGCGGCATGCCCTACCAAATGCAGATCGCCAAGCTGCAGAACGCCGACCTGGTCGTCGCCACGCCCGGGCGCCTGCTTGATCTGCAGCGCTCGCTGCAGATCAAGCTCGACGAGGTGCAGTTCCTCGTCGTCGACGAGGCCGACCGCATGCTCGACCTGGGCTTTGCCGACGACCTGGCCGAAGTCAACCAGCTGACCGCGCAGCGCCGCCAGACCATGATGTTCTCGGCCACGTTCGCGCCGCGCATCCAGCAGCTGGCCATGCGCGTGATGAATGAGGGCGGCGCCAACGTCAAGAAGGTGCAGGTCGACAGCCCGCAGGAAAAGCACGCCAACATCCGCCAGAGCCTGTACTGGGCCGACAACGCCGACCACAAGAGGAAGCTGCTGGATCATTGGCTGCGCGACTCCAGCATCGACCAGGCCATCGTCTTTGCCAGCACCCAGATCGAGTGCGACGGCCTGGCGCAGGATCTGCAGCAGGCCGGTTTTGCCGCGGTCGCGTTGCACGGCGCGCTCAGCCAGGGCCTGCGCAACCGCCGCCTGATGGCGCTGCGCAAGGGCCAGGTGAAGTTTCTCGTGGCCACCGACGTGGCGGCGCGCGGCATCGACGTGCCCACCATCACCCACGTCTTCAACTACGGCCTGCCGATGAAGGCCGAGGACTACACCCACCGCATCGGCCGCACCGGCCGAGCCGGGCGCGACGGCCTGGCCATCACCTTTGCCGAGTTCCGCGACCGCCGCAAGATCTTCGACATCGAAGGCTATACGCACCAGGCACTGGCCGCAGCCGTCGTCGAAGGGCTGGAGCCCACGCAGCGCTTCGAGCAGCGCTCCCCGCGCCGACAGGGCTTTGACGGGCGCGGCCGCGGCGGGCGCGACTCCTTTGGCGGACGCGGCGGCCCGGGCGAGCGCTTTGGTGGCGAGCGCCGCCGCTTCGACCAGGGTGAGCCGCGCGAGCAGCGCGGCTGGCGTAGCGACCGCAGTGCCGGCTTTGGCCCGCAAGGCGGCGGCCGCGGCGGCGAACGTGCGCCGTCGCACGGCGCGCCCTATGGCGAGCGCCGCGACGAGCGCTTTGCCGGAGCTCGCCCTGAGCGCCGCTTTGACCGTCCGGCCGGCGCCGGCTACGCGGCGCAGCGCCCCGAGCACGGCGGCTGGGCCGGTGTCCAGCGCCAGGAAACGCGCCAGGAAACGCGCCAGGAGTACCGCCACGACCACCCACGCGACGCCCGCGGCCCGCGCGGCGACAGTGGTGAGCGCCGTTTTGGCGGCGACGCACCGCGCTCCGCCTGGGCCGGCGGTGCCGGGCGCCCGGCACCCGCCGGTGCACGGCGCGGCGAGAGCGACCGCCGCCCCTACGAAGCGCGCGCGCGCGCACCGCGCCAGCCGCGTTGATACATGCGCGCTGCGGCGCATGAAAAAACCAACCAGCCCGCGCCAGCGCCGGGCTGGTTTTTTTTCGTATCGGCGCCGCTACACTGCGATCCAACTGCTTTTAGGGTTGAGGACAAACGATGGAGCGCAGCGAAACACGGGCCGCCCAGGCTGACTACGCCCACATGTTCGACCTGGCGCCGGTGTCGCTGTGGCTGGAAGACTACAGCGCGGTGCGCCAGCTGTTCGAGCGCTGGCGCGAGCAGGGCGTCACCGACCTGGCGGCGCACCTGCGCACACCCCGAGTGCGTCGTGCAGTACGGCGCCAGCATTCGCATCATCGAGGTCAACCAGCGCACGCTGACGCTGTTTGCAGCGCCCGACCAGGCCACGCTGATCGCCTCGCTCAACCGCGTGCTGCGCGACGACATGCACAACCATGCGCAGCAGGAAATGCTGCAGCTGTGGGAGGGCGTGGGCGGCTACGCCAGCCGCAGCGTCAACTACACGCTCGATGGCCGGCGCCTGGACGTGCAGATCAGCGCGCGCATCCTGCCCGGCCATGAGGACAGCTGGAGCCGCGTGCTCGTGTCGCTGCAGGACATCACCGCGCTGGAATCAGCGCAGCGCCAGCTGCAGACCAGCGAGCGTTATGCGCGCGACATCTTCGCGCACTCGCCGGTGTCGCTGTGGGTCGAGGACTTCAGCGCCGTCAAGCCGCTGCTGGACGACATCCGCGCGCAGGGCATCGTCGACTTCAAGACCTTTCTGAAGGTACACCCCGAGTTCGTCGGGCGCTGTGCGCGCGAGATCCGCGTGATCGACGTCAACCAGGCGACGCTGGCACTGTTTGGCGCAAGCGACAAGGCGCAGCTGCTGGCCGGCGTCGACCAGATTTTTCGCGCCGAGATGCTCGACACCTTTGCCGAGCAGCTGATCGACCTGTGGGAAGGACGCCTGAACCAGCAGCGCGAGGTGATCAACTACAACCTGGCCGGCGAGCCGCTGCACATCCACATGCAGTTCTCGGTCATGCAGGCCTGCCTGGACGACTGGGCCATGGTGCTGGTGTCGCTGGTCGACATCAGCGCGCGCAAAAAGGCCGAGGCCTACCTGGAATACCTGGGCAAGCACGACGTGCTGACCGGCCTGCGCAACCGCGCCTACTACATGGAGGAGCTCAGCCGCCTGGCGCGCAAAGGCCCCTGGCCCGTGGGGGTGGTGGTGATCGACCTGAACGGCCTGAAGGCCACCAACGACGAGCGCGGCCACGGCGCCGGCGACGCCATGCTGCGCCGCTGCGCCGAGGTGCTGGCCAAGGCGGCCGACAGCACTTCCTGCGTGGCGCGCATCGGCGGTGACGAGTTCTGCATGCTGCTGCCGGCCACCGACGAGCAGGGCGCGTGGATCATGGTCGAGCGCATCACCGCGCTGCAGGAGATGAACAACCAGTTCTACCCAGGCCAGGCGCTGAGCGTGTCGATGGGCATGGCCGTGGCGCGCGAGGGTGACGCGCTTGAGGCCGTGGTGCACCGCGCCGACCAGTCCATGTATGCGCAAAAAACCCGCTACTACGCCGCACTGGGGCACGAGCGGCGCTCCGAGCGCTGATTCCATTTCCAAATCAAACGGTTACTTTGTCGGCTTCGCTTGCCGTGCTACAGCACTG
>PGEI01000023.1 GCA_002894305.1 Comamonadaceae bacterium CD01 | reverse complement strand
CGCCGTTCTGAGTATGTTCGCACCGCCAAAAATAGCGTTAACAGGCCCTCGTCGCGATAGCCACTCCCCCACTCACCCCAAAGCCACCAACTCCCGCAGGCAGTCCCGCATGGCCGACTCGCCCGCCAGGTGGCCGCTGGCCGGGCGTGCCAGCCTCGCCACGCCGCCCGCCTTGCGCCCCAGCGCCGCCCAGCGCGCGCTGTTGGCTGGCGGGCAGATCGCATCAAACTGTCCATGCGCCCAATCGACCGGCACGCCGCTGCGCGCCAGCTGGCGCACCGCCGCATCCAGCGTGCCGGGGCGCACAAAGCCGCGCCGGCGCAGGTAATGCGCCTGCAGCCTGTATTTGCCCCACTGGGCCGCCTCCTTGCGGCTGGTGCCCGGCGCATGCAGATGCGCAGCGCCGCGCCGCTGCTGGCGCCGCAGCCCGGCCCAGGCCTGGCGCGTGGCCGCTGCCTGCCTGCCCTGCTGCGGCGGAATGTGGCGCAGGCTGCGGCGCAGGCCGTGGGCGGCGTCGCGCAGCTCGCGCAGCGCCCAGCCGCGCACCACGCGCCGCGCTGCGACAGAAGCTGTCCCACTTTGGAGCAATTGCTCCAGACGGGACAGCGCCTGGGACAGCGCCGCGCCCTGCGCCACCGGCCAGGCAGCGCGCCAGTCGACTGGCGTGCGCCGCGCGCGCGGGCCGGGCAGCAGCAGGGGGCCGACCTCGCGCCGCGTCAGTGCAAACGCACCGCGCAGCACCAGCCGCTCGACGCGGTCCGGGTGCTGCTGCGCATAGGCCAGCGCCAGCACCGTGCCCCAGGAGCCGGCCAGCACGCTCCAGCGCGCAATGCCCAGGTGGCGGCGCAGCGCCTCCAGGTCGTCCACCAGCGCCTGCAGGGTGTTGCCCTGGGTGCGCCCATGCGGCAGCGAGGCGCCAGCGCCTCGCTGGTCGGGCGCAATCACGCGCTGGCGCTCCAGGTCGAACGGCGCCAGCAGTCCGGGCTGGCAGCCGCTGCCCGGCCCGCCGTGCAGCACCAGCCAGGGCGCGCCGCGGGGCGCACCGGCATCGCGCCAGGCAATGCGGTGCAGGCCGGCGCGCTGCAGCCGGCGTGGCGCGGGCCAGGGTATGGGTGACCGGGTTGAAGTGGCATTGTTCTTGCTTGACATGGTTGCAGCCGACGCAGCGTGTGCATTGCCCGGTTCGCAAACAACTTTCATGCCACACACCTTTCAAAGGAGACTTTCCATGCAATGGACCGCACCGACGTTCACCGACCTGCGCTTCGGTTTTGAAATCACGATGTACATCGCCAACCGCTGATGACCGATCCGGGCCGGGCATGCCCGGCCCACCCCGTCCGTATTTTTCACATCGATTCACCATGCTGCTGCGCGTACTCGGCTCCTCGGCTGGCGGCGGTTTCCCGCAGTGGAACTGCAACTGCCCGCAATGCGACGGCCTGCGCCGCGGCCGCATCCGCGCCCAGGCGCGCACCCAATCGTCGATTGCGCTGAGCTGCAACGGCCAGGACTGGCTGCTGGTCAACGCCTCGCCCGACATCCTCGCGCAGATCCGCGCCACGCCCGCGCTGCAGCCCGCGCGCAGCGCACGCGACAGCGGCATTGCCGCCGTGCTGCTGATGGACGCGCAGATCGACCACGTCACCGGCCTGCTGATGCTGCGCGAGCGCAGCACGCCGCTGCCGCTGCTGGCCACGCCCGAGGTGCTGTCGGACATCGGCAGCGGCTTTCCGCTGACCTCCATCCTCTCGCACTACTGCGGCGTTGCCAGCCAGGCGATTGCCTGCGACGCCCGCCCTTTCCAGATCGACGCGCTGCCCGGGCTGACGCTGCAGACGCTGGCACTCGACTCCAAGCCGCCGCCGTACTCGCCGTGGCGCAACGCGCCGCGCCAGGGCGACAACATCGGCCTGCTGGTGCACAGCAGCGCCACCGGAGAGCGCCTGTTCTACGCGCCGGGCCTCGCCGAGGTCACGCCCGCGCTGCACGATGTGATGGCCGGCTGCGCCGTCGTACTGGTCGACGGCACCTTCTGGCGCGCCGACGAGATGCAGCGGCTGGGCCTGTCGACCAAGAGCGCCGCCGACATGGGCCACCTGCCGCAAAGCGGCGCGGGCGGCATGCTCGAACACCTCGCGCGCCTGCCCGCCGGCGTGCGCAAGGTGCTCATCCACATCAACAACACCAACCCCATCCTCGACGAGGACTCGCCCGAGCGCGCGCAGCTGGCGGCGCACGGCATCGAGGTCGCGTACGACGGCATGGAAATCCGCTGGTGAAACCCTGGGGGAGACCGCCCATGATGGACATTGCCACCACCGCCGCGCCGCCGCTCGATGCGCCGCCCTGGACGCCCACCGAGTTCGAGGCGCAGCTGCGCGCCAAGGGGCAGGCCTACCACATCCACCACCCGTTCAACGTGCGCATGAACGCGGGCGGCTGCACGCCCGACGAGCTGCGCTGCTGGGTGGCCAACCGCTTTTATTACCAAGTCTGCATTCCGCGCAAGGACGGCGCCATCCTGGCCAACATGCCCGACCGTGCGCAGCGGCGCCTGTGGGTGGAGCGCATCCTCGACCATGACGGCTATGGCGACCACCAGGGCGCGGCCGCAGGCGGCATCGAGGCCTGGACGCGCCTGGGCGAGGCCGTGGGCATAGAGCGCGAAGAGCTGTGGTCGCTGCGCCGCGTGGCGCCGGGCGTGCGCTTTGCCTGCGATGCCTATGTCAACTTTGCCAGCCGCGCGCCCTGGCAGGAGGCCGTGTGCTCGTCGCTCACCGAGATGTTCGCGCCGCAGATCCACAAGGACCGCCTGGCCACCTGGCCGCAGCACTACCCCTGGATAGAGGCCGAGGGCCTGCAGTACTTCCGCAGCCGCATACCGCTGGCCAGCCGCGACGTGGAGCATGGCCTGCGCGTGACGCTGATCCATTTCACCACCCGGGCGGCGCAAGAGCGCGCGCTCGACATCCTGCAATTCAAGCTCGACGTGCTGTGGAGCATGCTCGACGCCATTGAGAAAGCCTGCCATGCAGCCTGACCCCACCTCCTCCCCCGCCGACAACGCCGCCGCCGTCTGCGCCGCACCGCCCTGCCTGCCCCGGCTCTCGCGCCGCCTGCGCCTGCAGTACGAGAGCGCCCAGTCGCGCTGGGTGCTGCTCTACCCCGAGGGCATGGTGCAGCTCAACGACAGCGCGGCCGAGATCCTGCGCCGCTGCGACGGACGCCACAGCGTGGCCGACATCGTGCGCGAGCTGGAGGCGCTGTTCGACACCCAGGGCATTGCGGTGCAGGTGCAGTCCCTGATCGACGAAGGGATACACCGTGGCTGGATCGACTGACCCGGCTGGCAGCGGCGCGCCGCCCGCGGTATCGCCCCCGCTGTGGCTGCTGGCGGAGCTGACCTACCGCTGCCCGCTGCACTGCGTGTTTTGCTACAACCCGACGAACTACGAGAGCGCCGGCGGCGAGCTGACCACCGCGCAGTGGGTCGACGTGATGCGCCAGGCACGCGCGCTGGGCGCGGCGCAAATGGGCTTTTCCGGCGGCGAGCCGCTGCTGCGCGATGACCTGGAGGAGCTGGTGCAGGAGGCGCGCCGGCTGGGCTACTACACCAACCTGCTGACCTCGGGCGTGGGCCTGACCGCCGAGCGTGCCAGGCGGCTCAAGGACGCGGGGCTCGACCATGTGCAGCTGTCGTTCCAGGACAGCACCCGGGAGATGAACGACTTTCTGAGCCACACCAGGACCTTCGAGCTCAAGAAAAAAGTAGCGCGCATCATCAAGGACAACGACTGGCCCATGGTGATGAACTGCGTGCTGCACCGCCACAACCTGCCGCACGTGGGCGCCATCATCGACATGGCGCTGGAGCTGGGCGCCGAATACCTGGAGCTGGCCAACACCCAGTACTACGGCTGGGCCTGGCGCAACCGCGACCACCTGATGCCCACGCGCGAGCAGCTGCGCGAGGCCGAGGCCGTGGTGCAGCGCTACCGCGAGCAAATCGGCAACCGCTGCCGCCTGCTGTTCGTCGTGCCCGACTACTTCGAGGAGCGCCCCAAGGCCTGCATGAACGGCTGGGGCTCGGTATTCCTGTCGATCGCTCCCGACGGCCTGGCCATGCCCTGCCACAACGCGCGCAACCTGCCGGGCCTGCAGCTGCCCGACGTGCGCGAGCACTCGATCGCCGACATCTGGCAGCGCAGCAACGCCTTCAACGCCTACCGCGGCGAGGACTGGATGCAGGAGCCCTGCCGCAGCTGCGACGAGCGCCACAAGGACTTTGGCGGCTGCCGCTGCCAGGCCTTCATGGTCACCGGCGACGCCGCCGCCACCGACCCGGTGTGCAGCAAGTCGCCGATGCACGAGCGCATCGTGCAGATGACGCGCGACGCGGCCACCAAGCGCCGCCAGATCAACATCGCGTTCCGCAGCGACCCGGTCGCACCGCTGCAGGATGGCGCCCGCGTGCCGTGACCATGCTGCGCCGCCAGGCATTGCGCGCCGCAGGAACCGCACTGGCGGCCTGCGCGCTGCCGCTGGCGTGCGCGGCGCAGGCGCCCGACCTGAACCTGGCCATCCTGGCCGGCAACTGCGTCACCTGCCACGGCCCGGGCGGCCAGCCGCCGGCGGGCAGCGCCATTCCTGCGCTGCGCGGCCAGAGCAGCGCGGCGCTGCTCGAACGCATGCAGGCCTTTCGCGCCGGGCAGGTGGCAGATGCCACCGTCATGCCGCTGCTGATGCAGGGCTATGACGCGGCCCAGATGCAGGCGCTGGCCGACTGGTTTGCCGCCCCCCAGGCGCTGGCGGACAGGCCATGACAGCCGCACTGCAACGCCGCCAGTTCCTGGCCCGCGCCGCCAGCCTGGCCGCGCCCGCGCTCTCTCCAGCCATCGTGCGCGCCCAGGGCGCCAGCGCCCGCGTGGTCGTGGTGGGCGGCGGCTTTGGCGGCGCCACCGTGGCGCGCTACCTGCGCGCCTGGGCGCCGCAGGTCCAGGTCACCCTGGTCGAGCCGGCGCAAAGCTTCGTCACCTGCCCGTTCTCCAACCACTACCTGGCGGGGCTGCGCAGCTGGGACAGCATCAGCCACGGCTGGGGCGGCCTGCGCGCCGCCGGCGTACAGGTGGTGCATGCGCGCGCCGACGACGTGGACGGCGTGCGGCGCACGTTGCGGCTTGACTCCGGCCATGTCCTGCCATGGGACCGACTGGTGCTCTCGCCCGGCGTGGACATGCGCTGGAGCGCGCTCGAAGGCTACGACCAGGCGGCGGCCGAGCTGGCGCCGCACGCCTGGAAGGCCGGCGCCCAGACCCGGCTGCTGCGCCGCCAGCTCGAAGCCATGCCCGATGGCGGCGTCTTCGCGATGGTGATTCCGGACAACCCATTCCGCTGCCCGCCCGGGCCGTATGAGCGCGCCAGCCTGGTGGCCCACTACCTGCGCCAGCACAAGCCGCGCAGCAAGGTGCTGCTGCTGGACGCGAAGAACAATTTCTCGAAGAAAGAGCTGTTCCTGCAGGGCTGGAAGGACTTGTACGGCGGCATGGTCGAATGGGTCAGCCTGGCGCAGGACGGCCAGGTGGTGCGCGTCGATGCCCGGGCGCTGCAGGTGGAAACCGCGTTTGGCGAGCTGCACCAGGCCGATGTGCTCAACGTCATCCCTCCGCAAAAAGCCGGCCTGATTGCCGAGCGCGCCGGCGTGACCGGCCCCAGCGGCTGGGCGCCGATGCGCGGCGACGACTTTGCCTCGACGCAGGTCGACGGCATCCATGTGCTGGGCGACGCGGCGCTGGCCGGGCCCATCCCCAAGTCCGGCTTTGCCGCCAACAACCAGGGCAAGGTGGTGGCAGCTGCGCTGGCCGCCGCGCTGACCGATCGGCCCGCGCCGGCTGCCTGGTACGCCAACACCTGCTACAGCCTGCTGGCGCCGGGCTACGGCATATCGGTCGCGGGCGTGTACCGCGCGCACGAGGGGCGCATCGTCGCCCTGCCGCACAGCGTGGGCGTGAGCCCGCTGGACGCGCCGCCCGCGCACCGCGCGGCCGAGGCACAGCACGGCGCCGACTGGTACGCGGCGATCAGCGCCGACATCTGGGGCGGGTGAGCACACGGCAGCCGGCTCATGCCGGTCGGGTGCGGCTGCCGCCCTCCTCCTCACCCAGGCCGCGCTCGGCCAGGCGTGCCAGCTGGCGCAATGCCTCGGCGTCGCCGGCGCGGGCCATGGTCTCCCACAGCCGGCGCGCCTGGCTGTAATAGCCCAGTGCGCAGGCGGCCTCTGCCTTCAGGCGCAGGCCCGGCGCATCACGCGCCGGCGCCAGCGCCAGATAGGCCGCGCCCAGCAGCGTGCGCGGGTGCTGCACCGCCGCGGCCGTCATGGCTTGGTTGCCAGCACCCAGCCGGCCAGCAGCTTCAGATCCTGCGTGCTCAGGCTGGAATGGCCAGGCATGGCCGCACGCCCCCACTTGCCCTTGGAGCCCAGCTGGATGGACTGCACCAGTGTGTCGATCGCGTCCTTGTCGCCGGCGTATTTCTCGGCCACCGACGCAAACGCCGGGCCGACGATCTTCTCGTTGGCCGCATGGCAGCTGAAGCAGTCGCTGTTCTTGGCCAGCTCGGCGGCCGCGGCCAGGTCAATGTCGCCCGCCTGGGCAGCGGTGGCCGCCAGGCCCATGGTCAAGGCGGCAAGAAGGAAAACAGAACGCATGGCAAACCCGATCAAGCAAGGAAAGAGGTGAAGGCAGCAGGCTGCCAAAAAGGGGGGCGCAGGGAGTTACGCAACATCCATGCCAGCGCCCCGGACTGCAATCCGTGAAGCAGGGCGCCGTCCTTCCGGCGAAAGCCGGGGTGACGGATTACGCCGCGCAGCCAGGTGTGACATCCCGGAACAGCGATGAATGACAAGTGCTACGCGTTGGAGCAATCCGCCCGCCCTCCGGCGCCACACGCACTGGCACCCGTCTTGCTTGCCACACCGGCATTGCATCCAGAAAACCGATTCGCCCATGCTTTCAAGACGTCAATGCATGCTCGCCGGCGCGCTGTACGGCCTCGCGCCGCTGCATGCGGCGCAATCGGCCGGAGCGGGTGACCCGCTGAACTCGCCGCAGTGGCCGACGCTGCAGCAGGAATACCTGGGCGGCGCGCCGGTGCGCTTCACCGACGCGGTGCGGCTGCGCACGCCCGCGTTTGCCGAAGACCCGCTGAACGTGCCGGTGCAGGTGGATGCGCGCGCGCTGGCCGACGAGACGGACAGCCCGATACGCCGCATCGTCGTGCTGGCCGACCGCAACCCGATACGCCAGGTGCTCGGCTTCGAGCCGCTGCGCGCGCTGCCGGTGCTGGCGTTTCGCATGCGGCTGGAGCAGGCATCGCCGGTGCGCGCGCTGGTGCAGACGCACGACGGGCAGTGGCACGGCGGCGGCGCGATGATCCAGGCGGCCGGCGGCGGCTGCACCGTGCCCGGCGCCAGCCGCGCCGACGGCTCGTGGAAGGACACGCTGGGCCAGGTGCAGGCGCGCGTGTTTCCCAACCTCATCGAAGGCAGCCGCCGCCTGCGCCTGCGCGTGATGCACCCGATGGACACCGGCCTGGTCGACGGCATTCCAGCCTTCCACCTGGAGCAGCTGGAGCTGGTGGACTCCGGCGACCAGCCCTGGTGGCGCCTGACGCTGCACGAGCCGGTGTCGGAAAACCCGCTGCTGACGCTGGAGCTTCCCAGCGAGGTGCCGCCGGCTTTCCGCCTGCGCGGCCAGGACAACAACGGCAACCGCGTCGACGCCGAGGTGCGCACATGAAGCGCCTTTGCCTTGCCCTGCTGCCGCTGGCCTGCGCCATGGGCGCGCCGGCGCAGACCAGCGCTCTGCCCACCGTGACGGTTACTGCCCCGGTTGCCACACGCGTCGACATGCAGCGGCTGGACTACCGGCTCCAGCCACGCCAGATTGCGCCCGGCACCTGGGTGATCGAGGGCGCGGTCGAGGACTTTGGCCGCAGCAACGGATGCAACATCATCAACACCGCCTTCATCGAGACGGGCGACGGCGTGGTCGTCATCAACACCGGGCCGTCGCGCCTGTACGGCGAGCAGCAGCGCGCGGCGATTGCCCGCGTGACGGCAGAGCCGGTGCGCCGGGTGCTCAACCTGAACCTGCACCCCGACTACTTCCTGGGCAATCAGGCCTGGGGCGATGTGCCCACGCAGGCGCTGGCCGGCAGCATTGCCGGCATGCAGGCCGAGGGCGGGGCCTACGAGGACAACCTGTACCGCCTGTGCGGCGACTGGATGCGCGGCACGCAGGCCGAGCCCGCGCGCGAGGCGCTGCAGCCGCAGACGCTGCAGCTGGGCAGCCGCCGGCTGGAGCTGCGCCGCCTGCACGGGCACACGGGCGACGACCTGGTGCTGATCGACCGCACGACGGGCGTGCTGTTTGCCGGCGGCCTGGTGTTTTCCGCACGCGTGCCTACGACGCCGCACGCCGACATCGACGCCTGGCTGGCCAGCCTGGACACGCTGGCGCAGTGGCGGGCGCAGGGCCTGTTCACCACCGTCGTGCCCAGCCACGGGCCGGTGCACCAGGGGCTGCTGGGCGTCGAGCAGACGCGCGACTGGCTGACCTGGCTGCGCCAGACGATGGAGCGCAGCGCCGGGCAGGGCGTGGACCTGGCCGAGCTGCTGCAGCAGCCCGTGCCCGAGCGCTTTGCCAGATGGGCCGCCCAGCCCGCCGAGCTGCAGCGCAGCCTGGCGCAGTGGTATCCGGCCTACGAGCGGCGGGCGCTGGGGCCGGTGCGGTAATACCGTGCTCGCGTCCACCGCTGCGGCGCAGCGGTGGCTTACCGTTTTACTTGGCGGCGCGTTCTTCCAGCCGGCGCTGCTGCGAGATCGCGTAGGGCGCGGCGCGCGCGGCCAGGATGGGGTCGGCCGACGCGACGACGCCGCGAGGCAGCACCAGCGGGCTGAAGTTGGTGTCCACGCAGGGGCCGGCGCCGTCGGGCGAGACCGAGGTGATCGTCAGCCGCCCCAGCGTGACCTTGGTGCGCCCTGCGGGCAGCGGCGTGGTGGCGCTGTCGATCCTGTCGCCGGGCGCGGCCAGCTCCAGGTTGAAGTCGAACGCCGCATGACCGGCCTGTACGCGCTGGCGCAGGTCGTCGAACAGGAAGTTGGCGCCGCGCGCCTTGGCCTCCTCGTCGCTCAGGCCCAGCACGCCGCCCACCGGCTCGAACACCCATTTGCCCCAGGTGGTCTGGCCCTGGGCGTTGGTGAAGCCAAAGCCATGCACACCCCAGTAGTTCAGCCCCGCAAAGCTTGCCGCCACGGGCTGGGAGGCAAAGTACTTGCCCTGCAGCAGCACCTGTGGGTTGGCATCGGCAAAGGCCTTGACGCGGGCCGGGTCGGGTTTCTTGGTGGCCGGGTCGGCCTGCAGCGACTGCAGGCGGCCAAGGAATTGCGCCGGCGTCTCTGCGCCGAACACGGGCGACGAGATGTTGCCCATCAACCACTGCTCGCCGCCGGGCAGGTCGAACTGCAGCGCCATGTTGCGCTGGCCCTTGGTGTTGTCGGGCGCGTTGGGGTTGGGCCCGGTCAGCGAAAAGCGCACGAGCACCGGCACCGGCTGGCCGCTGAAGGCGCTGGCGCTGGACAGCGCACGCGCCTGGCTGCTGCCGACGAAGCTGCCCGCGGCGCACACGCCCTTGGCGCCCGAGCGGCGGTGGCCGGCGAACTTTCCTGTCGTCGCTTCGAGCTGGTTGACCAGCGCAACGGGGTCGGCGTCGGTGGCTGCTGCGCCGGTCTGGCCGTCCGGGCCGTGCGCGCAGGCCGCCAGCAGCGCGGCGCAGGCAGCAGCCAGCGCGGTGCGGGTCAGGGTCGTGGTGTTCATCGGTGTCTCCTTTTTTTGACGTGGGAATGCGCCCCGGCCTCAGGTGGCACCCGCGGCCGGGACGGGGGAAAACAGGCTTGTCGCGGCGCCGGTATTCACTTCCTCTCCCTCTGGGAGAGGGTGGGGGTGAGGGCCGGCGACCTCGGAAAGAACACTCAGAACCGATAGGCCAGGCTCACGCCCGCCATCCACTGCCGCCCCGGTGCGGCCTCGTAGTAGCGGCCATTGCCCTCGTTGACGATGACCGAGCCGACGTACTGGCGGTCGAGCAGGTTGTCGACGCGTGCAAAGGCCTTGAAGGCCCAGGCGCCAATGTCGCGCAGGTATTCGCCGCTCAGGCTGGCGACGCCGTAGCCGGGCGCCTGCACGCTGTTGGCGTCGTTGGCCGTGACGGGGCCGACCTGGCGCCAGTCCAGCCCCAGGTTCCACGCGGCGGCCGGCTGCCAATACAGGCCGGCAAAGGCCTGGTAGCGCGCGGTGCCGGCCAGGCGGTTGCCGGCGGACACGCAGTTGGCGCCGGCGGCATTGCAAAAGCCGTCGCGCAAGCGGGCGTCGAGCAGCGTCAGCGCGGTCTCAAGCCGCCACTGCGGGCCCATCCAGGTGGTCGAGGCCAGCTCGACGCCCTGGCGGCGCGTGCGACCGGCATTCTGGTAGGTGGAGCGCCCGCCGCTGTTGGTCGCCACGACGATCTCATCCTTGGTGCCTGTGCGAAACAGCGCCGCGCTCCAGTTGCCGTGCCAGTGCGCGCCGCGCCAGCGCTGGCGCAGGCCCAGCTCGGCGCTGGTCGAGCGCGCCGGGCGCAGCGCGAAGTTCAGCCCCGGCAGGCCGCCCTGGCGGTAGGACAGCTCGTTGAAGGTCGGCGTCTCGAAGCCGCTGGCGACCGACGCGTAGACCTGGGTGCCTTCATCGAGTTGGTGCTGCAGCGACGCCATCGGCAGCAGCCGGTGGAATTTGGTCTTGCCGCTGTCGTCGCCGTTGGCGCCGACGATGTAGCGGTCACGCGAATCAAAGCGCACATTGCTCCAGCGCAGCCCGGCGTCCAGCGTCCAGCGCGGCGCAAACGCCCAGCTGGCCTGGGCGTAGGGGTCGACGCTGCTCAGGCGGTTGCGCTCGTCGCGGCGCAAATTGCCCTTGATGCCCAGCTCGCTGCCCACGAAGTTCTCGTAGCCCTTGCGGTTTTCGCGCACCTGGTTGGCCGCCAGGCCCAGAACCCAGTCGACGCTGCCCTGCTGGTGCGTCCAGCGCGCGTCCAGCCCGCCATAGTCGCGCTGCATGTCGATCACGCCGCCGGCATGCGTCGCAGGTGCCTGCGCCGCCTTGGGGATGGACTGGTACTGGGTGATGGCGCGGTGGCCGCCGTAGACCATCAGCCGCAGCTGGTCGCTGGCGCTGACGCGGTGCTCGTGGATCAGCCCGGCCTGGGTCTGGCGCTGGCTTTTGCGCGTGTTGTACTGCAGCGAGCCGGCGGCTACGGCGCGGTGGTTGGCAGCCCAGTCGGCAGGGGTCACGCCGCCGGCGTCCTTGGCGTCGATGTCGACGTGGCTGGCGACGAGCGTCCAGTGGCTGTCCGCGCTGCTGCCAAAGTCCAGCCGTGCGTTGAGCAGATTCTTGTCGGCCGCCGTCTGCGGGCGGTAGCCGTCGGTGAGGAAGCGGCTGGCGCTGACCGTGTAGCCCACGCCGGCGCGCTCGCCGCTGGCCTTCAGGCCCAGGCGCTTTTGCCCGTTGCTGCCCATGGCAAAGCTGCTGCCGAGCTTGGGCGGCCCTTCGCCGCGCTCGGTAAAGGCCTGGATGGCGCCGCCCGAGGCGTTGCCGTACAGCGTGGAATAGGGGCCGCGCAACACCTCAAGGCGCTCCAGCGACGAGAGGTCGATGTGGTTGGTCTGGCCCTGGCCGTCGGGCATGGTGGCCGGTATGCCGTCCAGGTAGACCTGGATGCCGCGCACGCCGAAGGTGGAGCGCGCGCCGTGGCCGCGGATCGACATCTGCAGGTCTTGCGCGTAGTTCTGGCGGTTCTGGATCAGCAGGCCCGGCACGTTGCCCAGCGACTCCGACAGGTTGACCTGCCACTGGCGCTCGCGCAGCTGCTCGCCGTCGACCACGGTGACCGATGCCGGCGCCTTCTCGGCGGTGGTGGGCGTGAGCACGCTGCGCACCGTCATCGCCGGCAGCGTACCAGCGCCGTCCTGCGCCGCCGTTTGTTGCGCCGCCGCGCCCTGGGCCCACAGCAGGCCGCAAAGCATGGCGCCCAACGGCCAGCCCGCGGCCGCACAAAGCTGTTTCAACTGCATCTTGTCCCCCTCTTTTTTTGCCGGTCTGTGAACAGGCACTGCCCACGGGCGGGGCAGGCCGTCAGCGAAAGCGCACGGCAGGCGCCGGTGCGCCTGCCGCGGCTGGTGGTCAGAAGAAGCCCAGCGCGTCGGGGCTGTAGCTGACCAGCAGGTTCTTGGTCTGCTGGTAGTTGGACAGCGCCATCTTGTGCGTCTCGCGGCCGATGCCCGACTTCTTGTAGCCGCCAAACGCCGCGTGCGCGGGGTACAGGTGGTAGCAGTTGGTCCACACGCGGCCCGCCTGGATGGCGCGGCCCATGTGGTAGGCGGTGTTGCCGTTCCTGCTCCACACGCCGGCGCCCAGGCCGTACTCGGTGTCGTTGGCAATGCGCACCGCGTCCTCGGCGTCCTTGAAGGTGGTCACCGACGCGACGGGGCCGAAGATCTCCTCCTGGAACACACGCATGTCGTTCTTGCCGTACAGCAGCGTGGGCTTGATGAAGAAGCCGTCGTTGATCTCGCCGCCGGCACGCAGGCGCTCGCCGCCCGTGAGGCACTGGGCGCCCTCGCCGCGGCCAATGTCGATGTAGCCCAGGATGCGGTCGAGTTGCTGTTGCGAGACCTGCGCGCCGACCATGGTGCTCTTGTCCAGCGGGTGGCCCTGCGTCATCGACTCGACGCGGGCGACGGCGCGCTCCATGAAGCGCTCGTAGATCGACTCCTGCACCAGGATGCGCGACGGGCAGGTGCAGACCTCGCCCTGGTTGAGCGCGAACATCGAGAAGCCTTCGAGCGCCTTGTCCAGGAAGGCGTCGTCGGCGTCGAGCACGTCGGCAAAGAAGATGTTGGGGCTCTTGCCGCCCAGCTCGACGGTCGACGGAATCAGGTTGTCGGCCGCTGCGCGCAGGATGCGCTGACCCACCGGGGTGGAGCCGGTAAACGCTATTTTTGCGATGCGCTTGCTCGTCGCCAGCGCCTCGCCGGCCTCGCGGCCAAAGCCGTTGACGATGTTGAGCACGCCCGGGGGCAGCAGATCGCCGATCAGCTCCATCAGCACCATGATGGAGGCGGGCGTCTGCTCGGCGGGTTTCATCACGATGGAGCAGCCGGCGGCCAGCGCGGGCGCGAGCTTCCAGCACGCCATCAGAATGGGGAAGTTCCACGGGATGATCTGGCCGACGACGCCCATGGGCTCGTTGAAGTGGTAGGCGACGGTAGTGGCGTCGATGTCGGAGATCGCGCCCTCCTGCGCGCGGATGCAGCCGGCGAAGTAGCGGAAGTGGTCGATGCCCAGCGGCAGGTCCGCGGCCATGGTCTCGCGCAGCGGCTTGCCGTTGTCGATGGTCTCGGCAATCGCCAGCAGCTCCAGGTTCTGCTCCATGCGATCGGCGATCTTGAGCAAGATGCCCGAGCGCTCGGCCACCGAGGTCTTGCCCCACTTGGCCTGCGCGGCGTGGGCGGCGTCCAGCGCCAGATTCACGTCGTTGGCGTCGGAGCGTGCCACCGAGCAGAACACCTTGCCCGTGATCGGCGATGCGTTGTCGAAATACTGCCCGGCCACCGGTGCCACCCATTTGCCGCCGATGAAGTTGTCGTACTTCTGCTTGTAGGGGTAGCGGGCTTCGAGGTTGAAGTGCTTGAGTTCGAACATGTCCATGGTCATCTCCTGTTGGGTTGCATATCGGTTCAAAGAAAAAAAGACCGACTGCCAGGACACATACAAACTTCGTGCCAACCCCGCCGCCGCACGGCGCGGCGCCCGAAACCAGCGGCTGGCACGGTTTTGCGCCGCCGACTGTCCCGATTTGCCACACCGCTGCCCCAGATTGCGCCACTGCGGCCGCGGCGTGGCACAACGCGGGCCGCGCCCGGTACCCGGCCAGTATGATCAACCGCTTCGGTCGCCGCTGCGCGGCCGAAGCCATGATTCCAACCAGGAGACCACAACATGCAAAGACGCCACCTCATCGCCGGCGGCCTGGCCGCGGCGGCCCTGCCCTCGTTCACCTTCGCCCAGAACCTGGAGAAGCAGAAGGTGACCATCGCCGTCGGCGGCAAGAACCTGTTCTATTACCTGCCGCTGACCATCGCCGAGCAGTTGGGCTACTTCAAGGACGAGGGGCTGGACGTGACCATCGTCGACTTCGCCGGCGGCTCGCGCGCGCTGCAGGCGGTGGTCGGCGGCAGCGCCGACGTGGTGTCGGGCGCGTTCGAGCACACGATCGCCATGCAGCTCAAGGGCCAGCCGATGCGCGCCTTCGTGCTGCAGGGCGCGGCGCCGCAGATCGTGCTGGGCGTCAACCCCAAGACCATGCCCGACTTCAAGAGCGTGGCCGACCTCAAGGGCAAGAAGATCGGCGTGACTGCGCCGGGCAGCTCGACCAACATCGTCGCCAACTTCGTGCTGGCCAAGGCGGGCTTGAAGCCCACCGACGTGAGCTTCGTCGGCGTCGGCGCGGGCAATGGCGCGGTGGCGGCGATGCGCTCGGGCCAGATCGACGCGATCTCCAACCTCGACCCGGTGATCACGCTGCTGGCGCGCTCGGGCGACCTGAAGATCGTCTCGGATACGCGCAAGATGGACGAGGCCGAGAAGGTGTTCGGCGGCCCGATGCCCGCCGGCTGCCTGTACGCGCCGCAGGGCTTCCTGGACAAGAACCCCAACACCGCGCAGGCGCTGGTCAACGCCATGGTGCGCGCCGACAAGTGGATTCACCAGGCCGGCGGCGGCGACGTGATCAAGGTCGTGCCCGAGAGCTACCTGCTGGGCGACCGCGCGATCTACATCGACGGCTTCCTGGCAGCCAAGCAGGCGACGTCGGCCGACGGCAGCTTTCCGGCGCGCGGGCCGCAGACCGCGCTCAACGCGCTGGCCAGCATCGACCCCAAGATCGCCGCTGCCAAGGGCAAGGTGGATCTGAGCGCCATCTACACCAACGACTTCGTCAAGAAGGCCAACCTCAAGTACCCCAAGGGTTGAACCAGCCATGAGCGCAGCGGCAATCGAACTGCAGGGCGTGGCCTGCACCTTTGTCAGCAAGGACCAGCCCGGTCAGCGCTACACCGCGGTGCGTGGTGTGGACCTGACCGTGGCGGCGGGCGAGTTCGTCAGCGTCGTCGGCCCCACGGGCTGCGGCAAGAGCACGCTGCTGAACATGGCCGCCGGGCTGCTGGCGCCCAGCGAGGGCAGCGTGCGCGTCTTCGGCGAGGAGCTTTCGGGCATCAACCAGCGCGCCGGCTACATGTTCCAGGCCGAGAGCCTGATGCCCTGGCGCACCGCGCTGGACAACGTGATGGCCGGCCTGCAGTTTCGCGGCGTGGCCGACGGCGAGGCGCGCGCCCAGGCGCGCGACTGGCTGGCGCGCGTCGGTTTGGCGGCGTTCGGCGACCGCTATCCGCACCAGATGAGCGGCGGCATGAGGAAGCGCGCCAGCCTGGCGCAGACGCTGGTGATGGACCCGGACATCATCCTGATGGACGAGCCGTTCTCGGCGCTGGACATCCAGACGCGCCAGCTGATGGAAAACGAGGTGCTGGCGCTGTGGCAGGGCAAGAAGAAGGCGGTGCTGTTCATCACCCACGACCTCGACGAAGCGATCGCCATGAGCGACCGCGTGGTGGTGCTCTCCGCCGGGCCGGCGGCGCACCCGATCGGCGAGTTCGTGATCGACCTTCCGCGCCCGCGCGATGTGTCCGAGGTCAAGACCCAGCCGCGCTTCCTCGAACTGCATGCCGCCATCTGGGCCGAGCTGCGCGAGGAAGTCCTGAAGGGCTACCAGCAGCAGCTGCAGAAGGCGTGAGGGCCTGAAAAATATGTGGAACTGGATCAAACCGCGCGCGGGCACGCTGCGCCTGTGGCAGCTGGCGCTGCTGGTACTGCTGTTCGGCTTCTGGCACGTGATGACCAAGCCGGGGCTGGTGCCGCCGTTCATGTTCGAGAACGACCGGCAGGCGGCCTTTTTCTTTGGCGAGCCGGTGCAGATCTTCGGCGTCATCTGGGCCTGGTTCGTCGCCGACGCCGACATCTACCGGCACCTGTGGGTCACGCTGGCCGAGACGGTGATGGCGTTCGCCATCGGCGCCGCCGGGGGCCTCGCCGGCGGGCTGTGGCTGGCGCTGTCGCCGATGGCGGCGGCCATCCTCGACCCCTACATCAAGGCCATGAACGCCATGCCGCGCATCATCCTGGCGCCGATCTTCGCCGTCTGGTTCGGCCTGGGGATGGGCTCCAAGGTGGCGCTGGGCGTGACGCTGGTGTTCTTCATCGTGTTCTTCAACGTCTACCAGGGCGTCAAGGAAGTAAGCCCGGTGATCCTGGCCAACGCGCGCATGCTGGGCGCGAGCCAGAAGCAGCTGCTGCGCCACGTCTACCTGCCCAGCGCGACGAGCTGGGTGTTCAGCTCGCTGCACACCAGCGTCGGCCTGGCCTTCGTCGGCGCGGTGGTGGGGGAGTACCTGGGCTCCAGCCAGGGCGTGGGCTACCTGATCCTGCAGGCCGAGGGCAGCTTCGACATCAACACCGTGATGGCCGGCATCCTGGTGCTGACCGCGTTTGCGCTGGCGCTCGACGAGATGGTGGGCGCGATCGAGAAGCGGCTGATGGTGTGGCAGCCGAAGGCGGGGGAGACGGAGAGGTTGTAAGTTCAAGCGCACCCAAGGGGGGGATGCGAAGGCGTGCCCGGCCATGGCATGATTCCCTCGTCGTTTTCCCCATCCAGCCTTTGGCGCAAGGTGATCCAAGCTGCCACTTGAGACCCCGCTGATTTGTGCCATCCTGGGCTCAACCCACCCATTCCTGAATCAGGATGCGATTTCGTTTTTTCCGGTCAGAAAAAATTCCCGTCCCCGCCGCAAAAACCGGAGATGAGCCCGTTGGTATTGACGCCGAAGGCAAGCGCGTCGAGCCGCTGATCGATGCACGTCGCCTGTCGGCGCTCGCATTGCGGCGGGAGCTTCTCAATTGGCGTGACGATGCACATACGGATATCACTCTGGCCACGGCGACACTGCATATCGAATTGATGAAGCGCATTGACGAGAGGCTAGAAGAGAAGGGGCTGATTGGCCGACTGTTCATGGAGTTGTTCGCTGATCCGGCAAACAAGCTCCTCCTGAAAAAAACCATCCAGCGGATCGCGAAACCCATGCACGCATGCCTTAGCCGCCTTGAGGCGTCACTGGCCGTGTTGGCCGAGAAGAGCGTGTACCGTCCACCAATGCAGTCGGCTTTCGGCAGGAAACGCCTTGAAACCATGGATGTTTTTCTCTCCAAGCTGCAAGTCAAGTCTTCCGCTCGCGATGAGATCGCCCATGCGCTCAAGGGCTGGCTGCTCGGACCAGATGGCTTGGCAGCAGAACTACGCGAGCAAGCGACGCACATGTGCAATCAATTGATACAGGAATCCCAAAAATGTTGAGTGCCATCCCCTTTGAAATTCCAACGCAGTACGTGGCGCAACTGGCAGCAGGCGAGCTGATCCGGTATGGGGCCATCCTGAAAAGCGCCGGCACCGGACAAATCGTGGCGCATTTGCAGGAAACTGGCATCGCTCAGCAAGCGCTTTCGTCATTGGTATCTCCGATACTCGCTCCGGTTTCGCTCGTTTCCAACGCCGTGAACGCTGGTTCAGGCATCTATACCGCTGTTCAGGCGAGCAAGATCAAGGTCATGGTCGAAGTGCTGCAGAGCCTGCAGATCGCGACCTTGGGTTTGTCACTGGCAGGTATCGGCGTCAGCGTCGCTGGCTTTGTATACACGCGCAAGCGCTTCAATGACCTGGAGGGGCGGCTGGATCAGATTACCAATCTCATCGAGGCCGGTTTTGAAAACCAGCGCAAAAGAGAACTACGTGCGCAGATGTCCCGTACCGGTGGGCTGGTAGAGCGCGCAAGGCTCGCCAGGGATCTATCCGATCCCCAAAGGGAATACCGAGAGGTCGCTGCCATGATGGCCGATCAATCGGCATACTTCGACGGTGAAGCATTGGCCCTGATTTCCCAGAAGGAACCGATCGCCTCCGACCTGTTCTGGCAACTCGTGCAATCACTGATGCTTTGCAACAACGTACGCATTGACTGCGGAATGCGAGGCAACGAGCTCAATCACACCGTACGTACTGCGGAAACCATCGCCGCCAATTACCAGAAGCTGTTTGACCGGGTGACTCCCGTCTCCTTCAAGAACCTGGATCTCAGGAGGGCAATGGAGACGATTGCGGTATTTCGCGATGTCAGCGACAGCGCTGCCAGCAAACCCTATTTGATCGACTTTCTGCGCACGCGTGGCATCAACGGCGACGAATACCTGGACGCATTGGAACAAGATGGCGCCAACCCCATGCTCGCCCTGAAAACCGCGTGAACTTCAGACCGGATTCCCCGTGATGGCGGGGAGGACGGGGTGATTGCTGGTGCCGCGGCAGCACCCACCATAGGGCGCCTTCCCCTGCGGCAGGCCGTCGCATCTCGACAAGCACCACACACAAACGGGCAAGCGATCACGGCAAGACGACACAGGGTGCTGAGACTGCACCTCATCAGTCGCCCCATGGCCCCCAGGCTCCAGCCTTGCTGGTGCAACGAGCCCAGCGTCATGCGCCCTTCGACTTGCAGTTGTGTGTATCTTGTTCCCATCTGTGCAAATTACCCGATCTGTGGGTGTTGCACTTCGGAGTTGAGATCGCCCTCCAGCCACGCATCGATCTGCTCACACGCACGCATCGCCGGCGTGGGCTACCTGATCCTGCAGGCCGAGGGGCGCTTTGACATCAACACCGTGATGGCCGGCATCCTGGTGCTGACCGCGTTTGCACTGGCGCTCGACGGCCTGGTCGGGCGCATCGAGCGGCGCTTGATGACCTGGCAGCCCAAGGCGGGCGAGAGCGAAAAACTCTGAACGAAGCGCGTGCCGGGCAGCGGCGCGCGCTCAACGCCCCGCCAGCCGCCCCATCTGCAGCGCCAGCCGCGCCAGCGCCTGCCAGGAGTCGCTCGGCCAGTCGGGCGACTTCAGCCCCTTGACGATGCCGTCGACCACATGCGCCGACTGCAGCAGCCGCGCCAGCAGCGCGTCGCTGGCGCCGGGCAGGATGCGCTGGTACAGCCTCTCCTTGGCGCCCCACACGCGCGCCTCGCGCAACGCGACGGGCAGGGGCTTGCCGGCGTTCATCGCGTCCTTGACGCGCTTGAGGCCGCGGATGTCCTCGGACAGCGCCCAGTGCACCAGCACCTCGGCCGTGCCCTCGGCCTGCAGGCCGTCGAGCATGCGCTGCGCGCGCAGCACCTGCCCCGACAGCACCGCCTCGGACAGCTTGAACACGTCGTAGCGCGCGACGTTGAGCACCGCCGCCTCGACCTGCGCCCAGCTGAGTTCACCCGGCGGATGCAGCAGCGCCAGTTTCTGGATCTCCTGGTGCGCGGCCAGCAGATTGCCCTCGACGCGATCGGCAAAGAACTGCAGCGTGCGCTGGCCCTCCTCGCCGGCGGCCACGCGCTGACCCTGGGCGGCCAGGCGCTGGGAAATCCAGGCGGGCAGCTGGCCGCGCTCGACGGGGTCGATCTGCACGCTCACGCCGGCCTTGTCCAGCGCGGCAAACCAGGCGCCGGTCTTGGTCGCCTTGTCCAGCCGCGGCAGCACGACCAGGGTGAGCACGCTGTCGTTGCCGATGGCAGCCTGGGCGATCTGCTGCAGCGCGGCGCTGCCGTCCTTGCCCGGTTTGCCGCTGGGAATGCGGATCTCGACGATCTGGCGCTCGGCAAACAGGCTGAGCGACCCGCCGGCAGCCAGCACCGCGCTCCAGTCGAAGTGCGCGCCGGCGACGGTGAAGCTGCTGCGCTCGGTATAGCCCTGGGCGCGCGCGGCGGCGCGGATCGCGTCCAGCGCCTCCTGCTGCAACAGCGGCTCGTCGCCATGCAGCGCGTACAGCGGCGCCAGACCCTTGCCCAGCTGGGCGCCTAGCTGCGACAGGGCCAGCTGCATGGCGCAGGCCTCACTGCTTGGCGGCCGCTGCCGGCGGGTGCGCCGCGGCCAGGCGGCGCAGCAACTGTTGCACCATGTCGGTCTGCATATTGCGCTGCAGCAGCGCCTCCTCGCCCTCCTTGGACAGCGCAACCGACTCGTTGTAGCTCACGTCGCGCTGCTGCAGCAGCTCGGTCTCTTCGATCCAGCCGCGCCCTTGCGCGTCGCGCAGGCGAAAGCGCACCCGCAGGCGCAGCTGCAGCTCGCGCACCTGGCCGGCGCTGTTCAGGCTGACGACGACGCGCTCATTGCGCTCGGACAGCAGGTCAAGCACCACCTCGGCCTGGGCTTTTTGCGCCTCGTCGGTGACCACAATGAGCGAGCCGCCTGCGCCCTGCAGCGTGCGGCGCAGCTCGCGCGCCAGCGACGAGCCGGCACTCGCCTGGATATACAGCGAGCGAAACGCGAACGTGGGCACGCCGCGCAGGCGGAAGCCGCAGCCGGCGAGCAGCGCGGGCGCAAGAGTCAGCAGGAAGCGGCGCTTGTTCATGAGGGTTCGTCCGGAGGCGTGCTTAAACGACGATGTTGACCAGGCGGCCGGGCACGACGACGACCTTCTTTGGCGTGGCGCCCTGCACGAACTTCTGCGCGTCGGGGTTGGCGAGCGCAGCCGCCTCGATGGCCGCCTTGTCGGCGCTGGCCGGCACGCACACGCTGCCGCGCAGCTTGCCGTTGACCTGCAGCACGAGTTCGAGCTCATCCTGCACCAGCGCGCCAGCGTCGACCTGCGGCCAGGGCGCGTCCAGCAGGTCGCCGAGCACGCCGGCGTAGCCCAGTTCGCTCCACAGCGCGTGCGTGATGTGCGGCGTCGCCGGATAGAGCACGCGCAGCAGGATGGAGAAGCCCTCGATCAGCGCTACCTGGGCGCCGGCGTCATCCTGCGCCTTGAAGTCCTCCAGCGCGTTGAGCATCTTCATCGCACCGGAGACGACGGTGTTGTACTGCATGCGCTGGTAGTCGTACTGCACCTGCTTGAGCACGGTATGAATTTCCAGGCGCAGCGCGGCGGCCGCTTTGCCAAAAGGCACGTCGCTCAGGCTGGCCGCTCCCGCAGCGCTGGCCAGCGCCTGCTGGTGATCGAGCCCGGCGAGCTTGATGCCGAAGTTCCACACCCGGCGCAAGAAGCGGTAGCTGCCCTCGACGGCCGCGTCGTTCCACTCCAGCGTCAGCTCGGGCGGCGAGGTGAACATGGTGTACAGACGCGCGGTGTCGGCACCGTATTTCTCGATCAGGTGCTGCGGGTCGACGCCGTTGTTCTTGGACTTGGACATCGTGCCCACGCCCTCGTAGTCGATGGGCGTGCCCACGGGGAGCAGCCCGTCGCCGCTCTCGGCCGGGTTCTTGAGCTTGGCACCGACGATCTTGCCGCCCTCGTCCAGCACATGCTCGACGTCGTGCGGCCAGAAATAGTCCTTGGCTCCCTTGGCGGTGCGCCGGCTGTAGATGTGGTTGAGCACCATGCCCTGCGTCAGCAGGCGCTTGAAGGGCTCGTCGGCCTTGACCAGCCCCAGGTCGCGCATCACCTTGGTCCAGAAGCGCGCGTACAGCAGGTGCAGGATGGCGTGCTCGATGCCGCCGATGTACTGGTCCATGCCGCCGTCACGCATCCAGTAGGCGGCGCCGCCGGCCACCATGTGCTCGGTGTTCTTCGGGTCGCAGTAACGCAGGTAGTACCAGGACGAGTCGACGAAGGTGTCCATGGTGTCGGTCTCGCGCCGCGCCGGCTTGCCGCAGCACGGGCAGGTCACGCCGGCGTGGAAAACCTCGCTCTTGACCAGCGGGTTGCCCGAGCCGTCGGGCACCAGGTCGGGCGGCAGCACCACCGGCAGGTCTTTCTCCGGCACCGGCTGGGCGCCGCAGTCGGCGCAGTGGATGATCGGGATCGGCGTGCCCCAGTAGCGCTGGCGCGAGATGCCCCAGTCGCGCAGGCGCCAGGTGGTTTTCTTCTCGCCCAGGCCTTTGCCGGCCAGCAGCGCGGCCACTTTGTCGACGGCGGCCGCGTAACCCAGACCATCGAGCACGCCGGAATTGACGCAGCGGGCGCGCTGTTTGTCGCCATACCACTCCTGCCAGGCGTCGGTGCCGAACACTTCGCCGTCGACGGCGATCACCTGCGCAATCGGCAGGCCGTACTTACGGGCAAAGGCAAAGTCGCGCTCGTCGTGGGCGGGCACGCCCATCACCGCGCCGTCGCCATAGCCCATCAGCACGTAGTTGCCGACCCACACCTCGACCGGTTTTCCGGTCAGAGGGTGCGTGACCGTCAGGCCCGTCGGCATGCCCTCTTTTTCCTTCAGCGCCAGCTCGGCCTCGGTCGTGCCGCCCTGCTTGCATTCCTCGATGAAGGCCGCCAGCTGCGGGTTGCCGACCGCCGCGTGCGTGGCCAGCGGGTGCTCGGGCGCGACGGCGCAGAAGGTCACGCCCATGATGGTGTCGGCGCGGGTCGTGAAGACGTACATCTTCCCGTCCTGGATCAGCTGGCCGTCCGTGCCCTTGATGTCGTGCGTGAACGCAAAGCGCACGCCGCTGGACTTGCCGATCCAGTTCTCCTGCATCAGCCGCACCTTGTCGGGCCAGCCGGTCAGGGTCGCCTTGTCGCCGCCGACCTGCACGTGGTCGAGCAGTTCCTGCGCGTAGTCGGTGATCTTCAGGTAGTAGCCGGGGATCTCGCGCTTCTCGACCGGCGCGCCGGTGCGCCAGCCCTTGCCGTCGATCACCTGCTCGTTGGCCAGCACCGTCTGGTCGACCGGGTCCCAGTTCACCACCTGGGTCTTGCGGTAGGCGATGCCCTTGTCCAGCATCTTCAGGAACAGCCACTGGTTCCACTTGTAGTAGTCGGGGTCGCAGGTGGCGACCTCGCGGCTCCAGTCGATGGCCAGGCCCATGGCCTGCATCTGGCGCTTCATGTAGGCGATGTTGTCGTAGGTCCACTGCGCCGGCGGCACCTTGTTTTTCAGCGCCGCGTTCTCGGCCGGCAAGCCGAAGGCGTCCCAGCCCATCGGCATCAGCACGTTGAACCCCTGCATGCGCAGCTGGCGCGTGAGCATGTCGTTGATGGTGTAGTTGCGCACGTGGCCCATGTGCAGCTTGCCGCTGGGGTAGGGCAGCATGGAACAGGCGTAGAACTTCTTCTTGTTCTCGTCTTCGGTGACGCGGTAGGCGTCGGCGGCGTCCCAATGCGCACGCGCGGCGGACTCGACCTCAAGGTGGTTGTACTTGTCTTGCATGGAGGGCTGAAAAATCGGTGCAGCGGCACTGCCGCTGCGAAAAACGGGGGGGGGGGGACGCTGCTTTCAGCGCAGACCGAGTACGTCGAACATGTCGTACATGCCGCTGCTGCGCCCGGCCAGCCAGCACGCCGCGCGCAGGCTGCCCTGGGCGTAGCCGGCGCGGTTGTTCGAGCGATGCGTGATCTCCACGCGCTCGCCGGTGCCGGCAAACAGTACGGTGTGGTCACCCACGATGTCGCCGCCGCGCACCGTGGCAAAGCCGATGCTGCCGGCCTTGCGCTCGCCGGTGTGGCCATAGCGCTCGTAGACCGCACGGTCGGCCAGCCGCGTGCCCTGCGCCTGGGCAATCACCTCGCCCATCTTCAGCGCCGTGCCCGAGGGCGCGTCGACCTTGTGCTTGTGGTGCGCCTCGATGATTTCGATGTCATAGCCGTCGTCGAGCGAACGTGCGGCCAGCTCCAGCAGCTTGAACGTGACGTTGACGCCCACGCTCATGTTGGGCGCCAGCACGATGGCGATTTTTTGCGCCGCGGCATCCAGCTGCGCACGCTGCGCATCCGAAAACCCCGTCGTGCCGATCACCATCTGCACACCCAGCTCGGCGCATACGGCCGCATGCGCCAGCGTGCCCTCGGGGCGGGTGAAGTCGATCAACACGTCGCAACCGGCAAGGCCGGTGCGCAGGTCGCCAGTGACCAGCACGCCACTGCTGCGGCCCAGGAAACCCATTGCGTCCTGGCCCAGCGCGCTGCTGCCGGCCAGATCCAGCGCACCGGCCAGGCGGCAGTCCTCGCTGGCAGCGACGGCTTCGATCAGCATCCGCCCCATGCGGCCGTTGGCCCCGGCAATCGCCACGCGGCGCGGTTGGGTGGAGGAGACGGTCATGGCAACACCTTTGGCAAAACGACAACGAAACGCCGCGCCGCCTGCCCGGCAGCCGCGGCGGGCGGCGCGTCAGCGCGCCGACGATTCCAGCGGCGGATAGTGTCCGGTGGGCGGCTCGGGCTGCGGCGCCTCGGGCTGGGCTTGCGCCTTGGGGTAGCGCGCCAGCTGCGCCTCGGTGGCTTCGAGCGGCGGCACCTTGGGCTGGTCGATGCGCGTGGAAATGGAGGCGACGAACTCGGCCTCGGTCGGCATCTCGTCGCCCTCGTGACGGTCGAGCACGTTGTCCTTGAAGAACACGGTCAGGTGGCGCACCTGGTTCTCGACGTTGGCACGGCGAATCGTGAAGATGTATTCCCAGCGGTCGCCGTGGAACACGCTGGTGACCAGCGGCGTGCCCAGGATTTCACGCACCTGCTGGCGGCTCATGCCCGGCTGCAACGCCCGCACCTGCTCGCGCGAGACGAAGTTGCCCTGCACCACTTCCACCGTATACGGCGTGACGGCATTCAAAACCCGGTTGCCACTGCCGGCACAGCCGGCCAGCGTTGCAACCAGCACGACGGCGCCACAGCAGGCGCCCCAACGCACGAGAGCGGACATGGACTGAGGGGTTTGGGTAGAGCGCATATGATCCGGGGCATTGTAGCGGCAGCACGGCGGCGCCCCGGCGCCCGCCCTGCGCGCCCCGTGAAAGGACATGCCATGCAAAGCAACATCGAAGAGCTCAAGAGCACCGGCCTGAAGGCCACGCTGCCGCGCCTGAAGATCCTGGAAATCTTCCAGAAGGGCGTGCAGCGCCACATGACCGCCGAGGACGTGTTCCGCGTGCTGCTGGAAGAGCGCTCGGACATCGGCCTGGCCACCGTCTACCGGGTGCTGACGCAGTTCGAGCAGGCGGGCATTCTGATGCGCAGCAACTTCGAGGGCGGCAAGGCGGTCTATGAGCTCAACGAGGGCCAGCACCACGACCATTTCATCTGCACCGGCTGCGGCAAGGTCGAGGAGTTCTTCGACCCGGAAATCGAAAAGCGCCAGCAGCTCGTTGCCAAGACCAAGGGCTGGGAGGTGCATGACCACGCCATGGCGCTGTACGGCCTGTGCGCCGATTGCACCAAGAAGCACTGAAAAGCCGAGGCAACGCAAAACCGCAGGGGCGGCGCGCACTGTGCGCGCTCTACGCTCAGGTGTCGCCGCCCTGCTCCATGGCGCGGCGGTGGCGCTCGATGAATTCCTGGTAGGTGTCGACGCCGCGCAGCTGCAGGATGGTGTTGCGCACCGCGGCCTCGACCAGCACCGCGATGTTGCGCCCCGCCACCACCTGGATGACGACCTTGCGCACCGGCACGCCCAGCACATCCTGGCTTAGCGGCTCTTGCGGCATGCGCTCGTAGTCACGCTCCAGGGTTTCCTTGCGCACCAGGTGGACGATGAGCTTGAGGCGCATGCGCCGACGCACCGCCGCCTCGCCAAAGATCGCACGAATGTCCAGCAGGCCAATGCCGCGCACCTCCAGCAGGTTTTGCAGCAGATCGGGGCATTTGCCCTCGATGGTGTTCTGGTTGATGCGAAACAGGTCGACCGCGTCGTCGGCCACCAGGCCATTGCCGCGCGAGATCAGCTCCAGCCCCAGCTCGCTCTTGCCCAGGCCCGACTCGCCGGTGATCAGCACGCCCACGCCCAGGATGTCCATGAACACGCCGTGCATGGTCGTGCGGTCGGCAAAATGCTTGGACAAAAAGGTGCGCAGCACGTCGATGACCAGCGCCGACGACTCCTGGGTCGAGAACAGCGGAATTTGCGCGCGCTCGCACATCGACAGCAGCTCGGGCGGCGCCACCTGCCCATCGGCCAGTACCAGCACCGGGGGCTCCAGCGTGACGATGCGTGCGACGCGTCGCTGGCAGTCCTCGCTGCCGCCATGGCTCAGGTAGGCCACTTCACGCGCGCCGATGATCTGCACGCGGTAGGGATGGATGTAGTTGAGATGACCGACCAGGTCGGCGCCCGAGCGCGCCACGCGTACGACTTCTTCGTCAAAGCGCCGCTCGGAGGCGCCATGGCCGGCGATCCACTGCCATTGCAGCAGGGCGCGAAATTCTTCGAACAGGACGTCGGCACTGACGACGGTGGGCTTCACGGCGGCGTGGGCGAACCGTCGGCACGCATCTTCAGGAGGCCAGTTGCGCCGACTGCCACTCGGTGATCAGCGCATGCAGCCGGGCCGCGTCGGCGCAGGACTTGAGCCGCTCGCGCAGCGCGCTGTCGCTGAGCAGCTCGGCGATCTCGGAGAGTATTTCCAGGTGTTTCTGCGTCGCCGTCTCGGGCACCAGCAGAAAGATCAGCAGCGACACCGGTTGCTCGTCCGGTGCGTCGAATCCGATGGGCTGGCCCAGTTGGAAGACCGCCGCCATCGGCGATTTCAACCCCTTGATGCGCCCATGCGGAATGGCCACGCCATGGCCCAGTCCGGTCGAGCCCAGGCGCTCGCGCGCAAACAGGCTGTCGGTGATCAAGGCGCGCGAGAGTCCGTGCAGGCTCTCGAACAACAGCCCTGCCTCTTCGAACGCACGTTTCTTGCTGGTCGCGTCAACGCTGACCAGCACTTGTGCGGGAGGCAATATGGAAGCGAGTCTGTTCATGGTCAAAGTAAGCGCACATTATGACACGCCCTAGCAAAAACCCTGGAAGTGTATCGAAAGGCAATAAAAAACCGCCCGAAGGCGGTTGCTCGCTGGCGCGCAGATTTTACGTGGCCGCGGCCTGCATCGTGGCGCGCTGCAGGCCCGCCTGATGGTCCTGCACCTTGTCCTTGTGGCGCACGACCATGCGATCGAGCTTGTCCATCAGGGCGTCGACGGCGGCGTACAGGTCGAAGTGCGTGCTCTCGACGAACAGATCCGAGCCCTTGACGCGCAGGCTGCATTCGGCGCGCTGGCGTTTCTCCTTCTCCTTTTGTTTTTCCACGGTCAGCAGAACCTTGACATCGACCACCTGGTCGAAATGGCGAAGAATGCGCTCCAGCTTGGATGTGACGTAGCTGCGCAATGCCGGCGTGACTTCCAGATGATGGCCACTGATCGTCAAGTTCATACAAATTCTCCTGCGATACACGGTTGAAACACACTCCGCCTGCGGCGAAGCACGGGTGAAATCGTTGGTGGTGCAGTGCTGCGCGACTGGGTGACATGATGCGCCGGCACTCCGCGAAAGACAACGCAGGCTCCGTCATGCCGGCGCGCCAGCCCGGGTTTTGGCAGCGACGCTGGCGCCGAAACGCTGCACAATCGACAGGTTCTGCCCGTGCCCCCTTAACCATGACCCAAGCCCAGACCTCCGCCCTGCACACCTCCGCCCTGACCTCGCTGCCGCTGTTGGCACGCGGCAAGGTGCGCGACAACTACGCCGTGGGCGAGCACCGCATCCTGATGGTGGCCAGCGACCGCCTTTCGGCCTTCGACGTGATCATGGGCGAGCCCATCCCCGGCAAGGGCGAGCTGCTCACGCAGATGGCGCTGTTCTGGTTCGGCAAGCTCGGCCACATCGTTCCCAACCACCTGACGGGCGAGGCGCCCGAGAGCGTGATCACGCCCGCCGAGGTGGCCCAGGTGCGCGGACGTTCGATGCTGGTCAAGCGCCTCAAGCCCATCCTGATCGAGGCCGTGGTGCGCGGCTACCTGGCCGGCAGCGGCTGGAAGGAATACCAGGCCACGCAATCGGTGTGCGGCGTTGCGCTGCCCGCCGGGCTGACCAATGCCGCCAAACTACCTGAGCCGATCTACACGCCGGCGGCCAAGGCCGAAGCCGGCGCGCACGACGAGAACATCACGTTCGAGCGTACGGTGGAGCTGGTCGGGCCGGAGCTGGCCGGCAAGATCCGCGACGTCTCGATACGCCTGTACCAGGAAGCAGCGGCGATCGCTCTCGAAAAAGGCATGATCATTGCCGACACCAAGTTCGAGTTCGGCCTGGACGAGGCTGGCCAACTGGTGCTGATGGACGAGGTTCTGACGCCCGACAGCTCGCGCTACTGGCCCGTCGAGGGCTATGCCAGCGCACTGGCCGCCGGCGAGAACCCGCCCAGCTACGACAAGCAGTTCGTGCGCGACTGGCTGGAGCAGGCCAAGGTTGGCGGCAAGCCCTGGGACAAGACGGCGCCCGCGCCGCGCCTGCCGCGCGAGGTGATCGAGAAGACCGCCGCCAAGTACCGCGAGGCGCTGCAGCGGCTCACCGCCTGACCCGCTGCCGACCGCGATCAAAAAAGCCCGCTGGACGGACAAGCGGGCTTTTTGTCCGCTCAGGCTTTCAGCTCAGCACGACGGAACTCAAGCGCCTGCGGTAGCTGGCCACCACCGGATCCTGGGGCGGAATCTGGCCCTCGGCCACCTGCACCCTGGGCGGCTCGATGATCTCCAGCACGGCGATATAGGTCTTGCGCGCCGCGTCCTCGCTCCAGCCCTTGTCGCGCATCAGGATCTCCAGCAGTTCGTCCATCGCGTCGGTCCAGCGCTGCTGGGCCATCAACCAGCGCGCGCGGCCGTAGCGTGCGGTGAAGTCGCGCTTGTTGGCGGCAATCGCCGCGTCGAAGCCGGCCAGCGCATCGCCACCGGCCGCGTCGCTGGCGTCCTGCGCATCCATCCAGGTCTTGAGCGCGCCCAGGCGCAGCGATCCCGCGGCCTTGGCGATCACCGGCGCGAACGCCACCCTGGCGTCGTCGCTGTGGCCCAGTTGCAGCAGCAGCTTGACGTAGTCGAAGCGCGCGTCGTCATTGGCCGGGTCGGTCGCCACCGCATGCTGCAGGCGTTCGAGCGCCGCGTCGGTGTCGCCGTCCGCCAGCGCGTCCAGCGCCTCGTCCTGCTCCTGCTCGGCCTGGACCTCGTCGACGCTGGGCAGGTGCTTGTCCAGGAATGCGCGCACCTCGCTCTCGGGCTGCGCGCCCATGAAGCCGTCGACGGGCTGGCCGCCGACCATCAGCACACAGGTCGGAATACTGCGAATGCCGAACATGCCCGCCAACTCCTGCTCCTGCTCGGTGTCGATCTTGACCAGCTTGAAGCGGCCGGCGTAGTCGGTCTCCAGCTTCTCCAGGATGGGGCCCAGCGTCTTGCACGGACCACACCAGGGCGCCCAGAAATCCACCAGTACCGGGGTCTGCATCGACGCGGCGATGACTTCGGCTTCAAAGGTTGCTACGGTTACGTCAATCATGGGAGCTCCAGCGGCGCGCTGCCCACGCGGGCAGCAGGGTCGGACAAGGTATGGGGGGCGATTCTCCCGTAAACGGGCAGCGCCCGACGCGTCCCCCTAAAATATCAGGGGTTCCACCGATGCGGCCCGCCCGCCCCTACCACCATGCAAGCCATCCAGATCGGTGTTGTCATGGGCTCTTCCAGCGACTGGGAGACCATGCAGCACGCCGTGGCCGTTCTTGAACAGTTCGGCATTGCCCATGAGGCGCGGGTCGTCTCCGCCCACCGCATGCCCGACGACATGTTCGCCTACGCCGAGGCCGCGGCCTCCCGCGGGCTCAAGGCCATCATCGCCGGCGCCGGCGGCGCGGCCCACCTGCCGGGCATGATCGCCGCCAAGACCGTCGTGCCGGTGCTCGGCGTGCCGGTGGCGAGTCGCCACCTGCAGGGCGTCGATTCGCTGCACTCCATCGTGCAGATGCCCAAGGGCGTTCCGGTGGCAACCTTTGCCATCGGCTCCGCGGGCGCTGCCAACGCGGCGCTGTTTGCCGTGGCGCTGCTGGCCAATGAGGATGCGGCGCTGCGCGACAGGCTGCAGGCCTTTCGCGCCGAGCAGACCCAGGCTGCGCGCGCCATGACGCTGCCGCCGGCGGCCGCATGAGCAACCACGACGTGATCCTGCCCGGCGCCACGCTGGGCGTGCTCGGCGGCGGGCAGCTCGGGCGCATGTTCGCCCACGCCGCGCAGGCCATGGGCTATTTCACCGCGGTGCTCGACGCCGACGCGCACAGCCCGGCCGGCCTGGTCAGCCACCACCATGTCCGCACTGGCTACGAGGACGCCACCGGCCTGGCAGAGCTGGCACGCCTGTGCGCGGCGGTGACCACCGAGTTCGAGAACGTGCCCGCCGGCGCGCTCGACACGCTGGCCCAGTCGCTGCCCGTGTCGCCCGCCGGGCGCTGCGTGGCGATTGCCCAGGATCGCGCGGCCGAGAAGGCGCACTTCGTCGCCTGCGGCGTGCCGGTGGCGCCGCACGCGGTGATCGAGACGCCCGCGCAGCTGACCGCCGTGACGCCCGACCTGCTGCCAGGCATCCTGAAAACCGCCCGCCTGGGCTACGACGGCAAGGGCCAGGTGCGCGTGCAGACACCAGCCGACCTGGCCGCCGCCTGGGAGCAGCTGGGCCGCGTGCCCTGCGTGCTGGAGAAGATGCTGGCACTGGCGCACGAATGCTCGGTCATCGTCGCGCGCGGCCAAAGTGGCGCCATCGTCCACCTGCCGGTGCAACGCAACCTGCACCGCGACGGCATTCTGGCAGTGACCGAGGTGCATGAAGGAAATCTGCCTCCAGCGCAGACCAGTCAAGCGCTTGCAGCTGCGGAATCCGTAGCAAACGGCCTGGACTACGTCGGCGTGCTGTGCGTCGAGTTCTTCGTGCTGCAAGACGGCAGCCTGGTGGTCAACGAGATGGCGCCGCGCCCGCACAACAGCGGCCACTACAGCCAGGACGCCTGCGACGTCTCGCAGTTCGAGCTGCAGGTGCGCTGCATGACCGGCCTGCCGCTGGTGCAGCCGCGCCAGCACAGCGCGGCCGTCATGCTCAACCTGCTGGGCGATCTGTGGTTCGACGGCCAGGGGCGCGAACTCACGCCCGCGTGGGAGCAGGTGCTGGCGCTGCCCGGCGCCCACCTGCACCTGTACGGCAAGACCCAGGCCCGGCCCGGGCGCAAGATGGGCCACCTGAACATCACCGCCGCCACGCCCGAGGCCGCACGCGCCACCGCGCTGCAGGCCGCGGCCATTCTCGGCATCGAAGCGTTCTGAGCATGGTCCTCGACGGCGCGCTCGACGCCTCCATCCAGGCCGCGGCCCAGGCACTGGCGCAGGGCCGGCTGGTCGGCCTGCCGACCGAGACCGTCTACGGCCTGGCCGCCAATGCAGACGACGATGCGGCCGTGGCGCAGATTTTTGCCACCAAGGGCCGCCCGGCCAACCACCCGCTGATCGTGCATGTGGCGGGCAGCGCCGCCATCGTGCACTACGCCCGGGAGGTGCCGCTGTTCGCCCAGCAGTTGATCGACACGTTCTGGCCCGGCCCGCTGACGCTGATCCTGCCGCGCCTGCCGCAGGCCGCGCGCGCCAGCACCGGCGGCCAGGACAGCGTGGGCCTGCGCTGCCCGGCGCACCCGGTCGCGCACGCGCTGCTGGCGGCCTGCGCCGCGCTCACGCCGCCGATCCACGGGCTGGCCGCGCCCAGCGCCAACAAGTTCGGGCGCGTCAGCCCCACGACGGCCGCGCACGTGGCCGACGAGTTTGGCGACGCGCTGCTGGTGCTCGACGGCGGGCCCTGCCAGGTCGGCATCGAATCGACCATCGTCGACTGCACGCGCGGCGTACCGGTGCTGCTGCGCCCGGGCGCCATCTCGCGCGAACAGCTGGCAGCAGCCTGCGGCCAGCGCGTGCTGCTGCCAGGCGAGTTTGCGGCGCAGCAGCCGCGCGCATCGGGCACGCTGCTGGCGCATTACGCGCCCAGCGCGCCGGTACGGCTGATGGACGCCAAGCAGCTGCAGGCCGCGCTCGACCTGCTGGGCCGGGACGCGGCAGGAATTGCCGTCTACGCGCGCGCGCCACTGCGCAGCGCCAGCCGCCAGCTGCAGATACGGCACATGCCGGCCACGGCCGCCGACGCTGCGCGCGAGCTGTTTGCCACGCTGCGCGCGATGGACGGCGAAGGCGCCCGCCTGATCTGGGTGGAGACGCCTCCCGCAACGCCCGACTGGGACGGCGTGCGCGACCGGCTGCAACGCGCGGCCGCGGCATCGGCCTGAGCACCGCCTACGACGCTGGACGCCAGGCTCAATCAGAGCCAGCGCCTGCCGCACCGCCGGGCGCGCCTGCATGCGAGTGAAATGCGCCATCGGCACGCCATCGCGCTCCAGCCAGCGCGCCATCGTGAACAAATAGCCATCGGCGACCAAATAGCGATCGCCCAGCACCCAGGGTGCCGTCGCCCAGGTAGTGCGGCTCGATCACCCAGCGCTTGGTGCACGACGCGCGAGGGACTTGTTCAGCGTTCGTGCCAGGCGCCCAACCCCGCAGGCCGGCTACTGCGTCGGCTCGACCTGCAGCACCAGGCCGTGCTGCGTGACCGTGATCGCGCCGGGCTGTACGCGCATGCGGCGCAGGCGTTCGATGTCTTTTTCGGGCAGCTGGTAGAGCACTCCGTCTTCCAGCACCGCCTGCATCAGCAGCGCACCGGCGCCCTGCGCCAGTTTGGCCAGGCTGGCGGGCAGGCCGTCGATGGTCAGCGCGTGCAAAAACAGGTCGCGTGCGCGCACCGTGTGATCCGACGGCTCCCAGCGCAGGCCAAACTCCACGTCCAGCGCGCCCTGATAGGTGCGCTCGCCCAGCAGCGGGCTGCTGGCCTGCAGCTCGCTGACCGCACGCAGGCGGTTGGTCTCGGGCAGCAGCGTCAGGCGCGGCGACTGCAGCTGCAACTGCAGCACGCCGGCCAGCGGATAGCTGCGCGGAAACTGCGCGTCCAGCTTGCGCTGCAGGTCGTGCTGGCTGATCGACAGCTCGCCGGGCGCGCTGCTGCAGCCGGCAAGGCCGGCGGCGGCCAGGGCCAGGGCGCCCAGGCCGATGAGGGTGGTGCGGCGGTGCGGGTTCATGTGGGGTCTCCGGGCGGGGGCACGGGCAGGTCATCGTCGCACGCGGGGCGCTGCTCCTTGGCCTGCCAATAACGCCGACTGTAGCGCTGCAGCCAGCCGTCCAGCTGCGCGGCGGCGGCGCCGTCGCCCGCCAGCTGCAGGCACAGCGCGGCCACCTCGGCCGTGCACAGATGGCCGGGCTGGCGCGCGCGACGCAGCAGGTAGTGCGACAGCGCGCCCTGCAGGCCCAGCACCGGCAGGCGGTCGAGATAGGGGCTTTTGTGGAACATCTTGCGCGCCTGGCTCCAGGTGCCGTCCAGCAGCACCAACAGCGGGCGCGGTGCGGCAGCCTCGGCAGGCCCGGCCGCGCGCGGTTCCAGCCAGCCACCGTCCACCACGCGCGCGGCGTCGGCGTATTCCTGCGGAAACACCACGCAGGGCTGCCATTGGGGGTCGGCCAGCAAGGCCAGCAGCGCCGGGTCTGCGCTGGTGCGCGCCCAGCCGAAGGCAAAGGTGTCTGCCACCACGTCGGCCACCAGCCAGCCGGTGTTGCTGGGCTTGAGCGGCTCGATATCGTGCATCAGCAAGCACACGCCGGTGCGCGTGTGCAACTGGCGCCGCTGCGCGCAGATGCAGTGGCTGGGAATCAGCCTGCAGCCCGGGCAGTGCGGCTGGCGCGAGCCGCCGCGCGCGGCAAACGGCTTGCTGCTGCGCGCCAGGCGTGCATCGCGCAGGCGGGCGACTGCGTGCATGCGCGGGTCGGGCTCAGCCGCGCGCCGGAATGCTCAGCCCGCGCTGCACCGCCGGCCGCGCGGCAAAGGCCGCCAGCACGCGCTCGACCTGCGGGTAGCCGCCCCAGCCGACCAGGTCGCCCGCCTCGTAAAAGCCGATGAGGTTGCGCACCCAGGGGAAGACGGCGATGTCGGCAATGCTGCAGTCGCCACCCATGATCCAGTCGCGCCCGGCCAGGTGCTTGTCCAGCACGCCCAGCAGGCGCCTGGATTCGTTCACGTAACGATCGCGCGGGCGCTTGTCCTCGAAGTCCTTGCCGGCAAATTTATTGAAGAACCCGAGCTGGCCAAACATCGGCCCCACGCCGCCCATCTGCCACATCAGCCACTGCAGCGTCTCGTAGCGTGTGGCGGGGTCTGCGGACAGCAGCCGGCCGGTCTTTTCGGCCAGGTAGACGAGGATGGCGCCCGACTCCCACAGCGCCAGCGGCTTGCCGCCGGGGCCGTTGGGGTCGAGGATGGCCGGGATCTTGTTGTTCGGGTTCAGCGACAGAAACTCGGGCGAGAGCTGGTCGTTCGCCTCGAAGCTGACCAGGTGCGGCTCGTACGGCAGCCGCAGTTCCTCCAGTGCAATCGACACCTTCACGCCGTTGGGCGTGGGCAGCGAATACAGCTGGATGCGGTCCGAATGGGTAGCCGGCCATTTGGCCGTGATCGGGTGGGTCCAGGGCATGGTTTCTCCTTGCAATCAGTCCTTGACCAGGCCGCCGTCGACGACCAGGTTCTGCCCAGTGACGGCGCGCGCCCAGGGCGAGAGAAAAAACAGCACCGCGTCGGCAAACTCGGCCGGCGTGGTGACGCGGCGCAGCGGTGTGAGGCTGGCGATCAGGTCGAACACCGCCTCGGGCGTCGCGCGGCTCGCGTCGGTGGTGCGCAGCAGCCCGCCCGAGACCATGTTGACCGTCACGCCGTCCGGCCCCAGGTCCACCGCCGCGGTGCGCGTGAGCGACAGCAGCGCCGCCTTGGCCGCCGTGTAGTCGTGGTAGGGCACCACCGGGTTCTGGAACAGGTTGGTGCCCACGTTGACGATGCGCCCGAAGCCCTGCGCGCGCATGCCGGGCAGCGCGGCCTGCATGGTGTTGAGCGCGCCGCGGGCGGCGCCCTCGATCTGCTGGCTGAAGCGCTCCCAGGCGATGTCGCCCAGCTTGGGGCGCGCGTCGCCGTCGAACGAAAACTGCGCCAGCGCGTTGTTCACCACCGCACTGATCGGCGCGCCAGTGCGCTCGCGCGCGGCGGCAAACAGCTGCTGCACCGCCACCGCGTCGGTCACGTCGGCCTGCAGCGCAACGGCGCGCGGGCCCAGCTCCTCGGCCAGCGCCTGCGCGGCAGCGCCGCTCTGGTGGTAGTTGATGACCACGCCCGCGCCTTCGCGCGCCAGCGCCCGGGTGATGGATTCACCCAGGCCACGCGCGCCGCCCGTGATCAGCACCCATTGTTCGGACAGTTGCACGTGCGAATCCTCCTCTCGTCAGTTGTCCATGGCGCCGCGCGCGGTCCGCGACCGATGAAACCGGCGCACCCCAAACCAGGGCAGCCGCGCAAGGGCCGCCCCGCCGCGCTGGCTGCGTCCCCCTTCCCGGAGCGCGCAGCGCGTAGAGAGAAGGGGGAAGACGCAAAGCGTCTCAGGGGGTTGTTGTTTCATTTCGGCGGGCGGTGCAGCACGCACAGCTTGTTGCCCGCGGGGTCACGCAGATAGGCCAGGTACATCCGGCCCGCGCCCTCGCCGCGCCAGCCGGGCGGGTCTTCGCATGTCACGCCGCCCGCCGCCACGCCAGCGGCGTGGGCGGCATCGGCCTGTTCGGGCGACTCTGCCGCGAAGCCGGTGGTGCTGCCATTGCCGTGGCAGGCCGGCTCACCGTTGATGGGAGCGGTGATGGCAAAGGTGCTGCCCGCGTGGCGCCAGAAGGTGCGGTTCTTCGGGTCGGTGAAGCCGGGCTTGCAGCCCAGTGCGCCGAGAAGGGCGTCGTAGAACTGCCTGGATTGGTCGAGGTCGCTGGCTCCCAGCATCACGTGGCTGAACATGGTGTGTCGATCTCCTGAAAATGACGGCCGCCACGGCTGTGGCGGGTGTGCATATCGTAGTGGGCTGCGCGGCGCCACGCAGCGCGTCGGGCTGAAGCCAACCCGGCGCCCGGGATGAGCGCGGCAATGGGTGCAGCGACGGATGTGATGTGCGAGTGCGCCTCGCCGATCTCGGGTGCATAGACGTGCGAGAGCCAGTAGGGCCTGTTAACACTATCTTTGACGGATGCGTTGTGATCAAAAGGGCCACTCGCCAAGGCGCCAGCC